>JAKIUS010000233.1 GCA_021647445.1 Geopsychrobacter sp.
GCAAAATCAGCTGAGTCAATGCAAAGAATTCTTTCTTCAGCACCTGTGTTGAAAGGAACGCGTTTCGATCTAACTTACTCTGAAAGCAAAATCAATTTAACCGGTAATGAACGAATTGCTACAGCGATTAATGGTTCGGTCCCTGCTCCGACATTACGCTGGAAAGAAGGTGATACCGTCACACTTAATGTGACCAACAATATGGCATACGATACTTCGATACACTGGCATGGAATCATATTACCCAGTAATCAGGATGGTGTGCCTAACATCAGCGATGGGTTTAAAGGTATTAAACCGGGTGAAACCTTCAATTATAAATTCCCTGTTATCCAAAGTGGTACCTACTGGTATCACAGTCACTCGGGCTTTCAGGAACAGACCGGTCACTACGGCCCGATTGTTATCGATCCCCTTGAACCAGAGCCCTTCAGCTATGACCGCGATTATGTGGTCATGCTCTCCGACTGGTCAGACGAAGATCCAACCGATATCTATGCCAAGCTCAAGAAGATGAGCGGCTACTATAACTTTGCCGAACGCACCACCGGCGACCTGGCTCGTGATATCCGCCACAAAGGACTCTCCCGCACCTGGTCTGAACGCAGCATGTGGAACAAGATGCGCATGAGCGACCGCGACCTGTCCGATGTCACCGGCTATACCTATACCTTTTTGATGAACGGCCAGACTCCGGCTGCCGGTTGGACCGGCCTGTTCAAACGCGGTGAGAAGGTCCGACTGCGCATTATCAACGGCTCGGCAATGAGCTTCTTTGACCTGCGTATCCCGGGGCTGAAGATGAAAGTTGTCGCCGCCGACGGTCAAAATATCGAACCGGTTTCCGTTGATGAATTCCGTATCGGGGTGGCCGAAACCTACGATGTCATCGTCGAACCGAAGGACGATCGCGCCTACTGTATCTTCGCCCAGGCCCTTGATCGCACCGGTTATGCCCGTGGCACCCTGACACCTGACCCGGCACTCACCGCCGAGGCCCCCAACTTTGATCCCTACCCGATTCTAAGCCATCAGGATATGGGTATGAAGATGGAGATGGACGGCATGTCCGGCATGCAGATGCCGCAAACCTCCAACAACAAACCAACAAAAGACAAGATGGCCGGCATGCCGATGCGCGGTGCTGCCGGACAGGGGAGTAACGCCAAAGTTGTCCATGCCGCAACCGAATTTGGTCCCCATGTTGATGCCCGCGCCGAGAACCCTGAATACCGATTAGATGACCCCGGGGTCGGCTTGCGCAACAATGGGCGACGCGTGCTGCTCTATTCAGACTTGCGCAATCTCTATCCTACTGCCGATGCGCGTGAACCTGAGCGTGAAATCCAGCTCCATCTGACCGGCAATATGTCCCGTTATATGTGGTCGATCAACGGCATTAAATATGCGGATGCAGAACCGCTCCGCTTCACCTATGGCGAGCGCCTGCGGATTACCTTTATTAATGACACCATGATGAACCACCCGATGCACCTGCACGGCATGTGGAGTGAACTGGAAACCGGCGATGGCCGTCACCTGCCGCGCAAACATACGGTGATAGTGCAGCCGGGCGCGAAAATAAGTTACCTGGTTACAGCCGATGCACTCGGGGGTTGGGCCTACCATTGTCATCTGCTCTATCACATGCTGGGGATGTTCCGCACAGTTGTGGTCAGTACAGGGGGCGCATCATGAAAAAACTCTTGAATGCAATTATTGGTCTATTGTTACTGAGCTCCGCCCTGCCCGGCCAGGCGGTTGCCGGTGGTGCTGATGATCCGCTGCTCTCTATGTTGCTTGTTGATCAACTAGAACTGCGCAGCACCGACGGAGCAACGCCCTTGGTTTGGGATGCCGAAGGCTGGCTGGGAAAAGACCTGCATAAACTCTGGTTCAAAACCGAAGGCGAATATGTTGATGGATCGATGGAAGAGTTTGAGCTCCAGGCCCTCTACAGCCGTGCAATCGCCCCGTTCTGGGATCTGCAGATCGGTTGGCGACGTAATTTCCGCCCGACCCCGACTCGGGACTGGCTGGCCGTGGGATTTAAGGGGTTGGCTCCCTACTTCTTTGATATCGATACGGCACTCTTTATCGGCAGCAATGGTCGTACTGCTCTGCGCCTTGAAGCGGAGTATGAATTTATGCTCACCCAGCGCCTGATCCTGAGCCCTGATATTGAAATCAACTTCTATGGCAAGGATGATGCCGCTCTCGGCATAGGTTCCGGATTGTCTGACAGCGAAGCGGGCCTGCGTTTACGTTACGAAATTCGCCGGGAATTTGCCCCCTACATCGGTGTCAACTGGAACCGAAGTTATGGAAAAACTGCTGATTTAGCCCGTGCCGAAGGATCAGCCGTGAATGATACCCAATTGGTTTTCGGCATTCGCACCTGGTTTTAGTCGGTTACTCTCAACTCAAATTTTCTCGCATTTTCAAAAAAGCCCACACCAAATTTATGGTGTGGGCTTTTGCCTTAAGGGTATTTTTTAAAGCTGCGTTGAAAAATATTTCAGCCTCACATATTGATTTTGGAACATTTTGCTTTCACCTGCGCAGTAGCAAAAGACCGGTATTGCACATGAATCGTTGATCCTGCAGGAGGAACGCTCTCAATTTTAAACTTGAAAGGAAGTTCTTGTCGCCCTTTTCGTCGCGAAGAGAGCCCTGAAACACGGATCTCTTTCTGCTTAATCAGCACCCCGTCTGGACCACAGATATCGAGGGCGACGCGCCCAGGAGATAACACCCTGTGCATCCGTTTTACCCGACCGGAAACAACAAACTCATCTCCATTCCGGTATGCACGGACTTGAGTGACTGTCACTGGTGAGGTCGGCGTCAACTTAACCTGATAGGCTGAGCCTTTCTCCATATTTGCCAAGCGCGGTGTTGCGCAACCGAAAAGAGTAAAACTCGCGACGGTGGCGGTTAACAAAATTATCATTTTTTTCATGTTTAATTTCCTTTCTTCAGATAGCACCACTCCCTCGTTCACCGGTACTGATCCGAACCGCCATCTCAATGTTGCTGACATAAATTTTACCATCGCCTTTAAGGCCGGTATGAGCGGTTTTCTCGATAATTTCAATGACCTCATCAACCAGTTCATCATGGCAGAAGATTTCCACCTTAACTCCGGGTCGGCAACTGATATGCTCCTCAAATTTAGCGTCACCCCAGCCAGTACCATAACCGCAACTGTCGATAACGCTCATCCCAGTCAGCCCGTCAATTTTACGCAGCACACGAACGACATCACTCAATTTATGTTTCTTGATATAGGCTTTGATCTCTTTCATGACTTAAACCTCCTTTTCAACTTTAACGGCAAACCACTTATAAAGAGCTGGCACAACCAGCAACGTCAACAAAGTCGAGGTGACAAGACCACCAATAACAACCGTTGCTAAGGGCCGCTGAACTTCACTACCGGTCCCTGAAGCAAGGGCCATCGGCACCAAACCGAGACCAGCGGCAGCGGCGGTCATTATGACCGGGCGCAAACGCAGACAGGCACCATCGATCGCCGCCTGAACAGCGGGGACTCCATCTTGCACCAATTGATTGACATAGGTAATCAACACCATACCGTTCGCCAGGGCAATCCCGAACAGGGCGATAAAACCGACCGACGAAGGAACCGACAGGTTCTGTCCGGTCAACCAGAGTCCAATCACGCCACCAACCAGTGCCAACGGAATATTGAGGAAAATAAGCAGCGAATTACGTAATGAATTAAAGGTCGAATAGAGCAATAAAAATACGATCAACAGAGTCATGGGGACAACCAATGCCAGACGTTTATTCGCCTCTTGCTGCAATTCAAACTGACCGCCCCAGTTGACCAGATAACCGGGAGGAAGCTGCACCTTCTCGGCAATCGCCCGTTGACCCTCCGCAACAAAAGACCCCATATCGCGTCCCCGCACATTACACTGCACTGTGATAAACCGCTGATTGTTCTCACGAGTAATCTGACGCGGACCGACAATTTCTTCAATATTGGTCAACTGATCCAGCGGCACCTTGACGCCACCGGGGGCTGAAACCAAAATATGTCGAATGGCAGCGGAAGTACCCCGATATTGCGGTGCAAAGCGCACATAGACATCAAACCGGCGGATCCCTTCAAATATCTGCCCGGCCTGTTCCCCGCCGACGGCGGTGCGGATCACGTCCTGCACATCCTCGACATTGATCCCATAACGAGCGATGGCCTTTCGATCGAT
>JAKIUS010000234.1 GCA_021647445.1 Geopsychrobacter sp.
AAGATCGATAGCGCAAAATTTAAGGCTGCTCTTGATGAACAGGGTTTTTTGTATCGTCAGTGCAGTTATGTTCCCGAAGGTTTAATTATCGAGCAACGCGGCATGGGCGCCCTGCCGGGTGATGATGAAGGTTGGTATCAGGTCCAGGACGAAGCGAGTATGCTTATCGCCCATCTGCTTGACCCACAACCGGGCGAGAAGATCCTCGATGCCTGCGCTGCCCCAGGTGGCAAGACCACGCATATTGCGGCCTTAACCGAGAACCGCGCGCAGATTCTGGCGTTGGAGAAGCATCCACAACGGGTAACACTGCTTGAAAATGGTGCGGCCCGTAACGGATGCACCAGTATCGAAGCGCGGCAGTATGACCTTGAAGATTTTCCTGATTTTCTTGAGCTAGGCAGCTTTGATCGGGTGCTGGTCGATGCGCCCTGCAGTGGCTTGGGGGTGTTGCGGCGCAATCCCGAGTGTCGCTGGACGCGCAAGGCAGCCGATCTTAAAGAGTTGGCGGCCCTGCAGTTGAAAATTCTGTTTAACGTTGCGCCGCTGGTGAAACCTGGTGGTCTGCTGCTCTATTCTCTGTGTACCTTCAGTCGCGCCGAGACGACCGGAGTGGTCGAGACCTTTCTGGCGAATCACCGCGAGTTTGTCACCGAGTCGTTTGCCGATCAACTTCCTGACCGCTGGCAAGAACTCCTTGATGTTTCAGGGGCACTGAAGACTTATCCGCATCGTCATGACGGGATGGATGCTTTTTTTGCCGTGAAACTGCGACGCTGCATCTAAAAGAGTTAATCGTTGTACGAACGAGCCTCTTGCAAGAGGTCGTTAAGTCAAGCGTCCGTCATTCCCGCGTAGACGGGAATCCCGTGGTTATATGAGGTTGTGGATCCCCGCATTCGCGAGGATGACGATCTGCGCCTTTGCTTTTAGTTCCGATATCAGGAGGATCACCCGATGGTCAAAATAGCCCCTTCCATTCTCTCTGCCGACTTTGCCCGTCTGGGTGAAGAGGTCAGTGCCATCGCCGCAGGCGGTGCCGATTATGTGCATGTTGATGTGTTGGATGGTCTGCGTAAGGTCACGGATATCCCTTTCGATGTGCACCTGATGATCGAAAATCCCGATCTTTATATCCCTGAGTTTGTCCGGGTCGGTTCAGATATCATTACCGTGCATCAGGAAGCAGGGGCGCACCTGCATCGCACTGTGCAGTTGATCAAGAGCCTGGGCAAGAAAGCCGGGGTTTCAATCAACCCGGCGACTCCGGTCAGCAGTCTTGAAGTGATCCTCGATGATCTCGATCTGGTGCTGATCATGTCGGTCAATCCCGGCTTCGGTGGCCAGTCGTTTATCGAAGCCTGTCTGCCCAAGATTGAGCAGTTACGCAAGATGATCGATGCGCGTGGCCTGCAGGTTGAACTCGAGGTCGATGGCGGGGTTAAACTGGAGAATATCGGACGCATTGCGGCCGCCGGGGCCGATGTCTTCGTTGCGGGCAGTGCTGTTTTCGGCGCTGACGACTATGCGGCGACCATTAGCGGCCTTAAGAAGAATGCCGGGCGTTGAATCCATCGGATAAGAGATTGAAATAGTTACGATTGTTTTATATGTCCGGATGCGATGCTTCGCGCCCGGGCATATTTATTTCTGATTACGCTAGTAAAAACTATGGTCTTTAGTCCAAGTCTTTTTAGATGCTACTCATATTTCATCATTCAAGCGAAGGCGGGAATCCAGAGGTCGTGCAGTGGGCGCTGGATCCCCGCCTTCGCGAGGATGACGGCTAAAGTGGATTTTGACTTTGCTTGTAAGGGGACTTTTAGTCCCGATAGGAACCTATGCACTTTCAGTGCATAGTTGTTCAGTTAATTCAGCAGGTGGCTGAAAAGTCGTTTGGCCTCGTCGATGGGGATGGCAAAGGAGACGTGTTCCTGTTGGCCGTCGGAGCGTCGGATATCGATGGCGATGACCCTGCCGAAGCTGTCGAGTAGTGGCCCTCCTGAATTTCCTTCACCCAGTTCGGTGTCGATACGCAGCAGTGGCGTGCCCTTAAATTCTTCAACCCGTGTAATGGTGGTCGGAACGACCGACAGGCCAACATCCTCCCCGTAGCCGATGGCGACCATTGCGTCGCCGACATTTACGCCCGCTGAGCGGCCTAATTGTAATGGAGTCAAGTTTTCAGGGGCGACGGCGAGGACCGCAATGTCGAGTTTCGGATCGTTGAGGATCATACGTGCTTTGAGGGTTGCCCCTTTTAAGAACTGGAGCTTGATGTTTTTGGCGCCATTGACGACGTGCAAGCTGGTGACCGCATAGCCCCGATCCGAGATGATAAAGCCGCTGCCGGTGCTCTTCTCGGTCAAAACCTTGAAGACGCCCGGACTGACCTGTCTGATCATCTCTGGCAGGGCGAGCTTTTTGGTAGTTTTTGTGATCTTGTCGCTGCGACGCTTAGATGCCGTTGTTCTGTTGCTCAAGAGCCTACGCCGGGCAGTTGGCGTGCTGTTGAGTTCATCGGCAATCTTGCGCCAGGAACGCTGGAGTAGTTGCAGGGGTAACTCGGCGAGAATTTGACGACTCATATCGGTCAGGGTGTCGCGGGTGAGCTGGCGGATCCATTTGACCTCCTGGGCCATCTCCTGGGCATCGAAAAAGTTGCCTTTAAGCTGGCTTTCGCTGGTGTAGTCTCTGTCGAGAATTCGGATTTTCTCCCGTTTATTATTCACGTAATAGACAACGACATGGCCCTCTAGGTGGGCGCTGTAGCTGAACATCTTGATCGGTGAGGCGAGAAAACAGGTGCCGAAGGTTGCCATGGCGGCCAAGGGGCTGCCATTACCGAGGCCGTAGGTGTAGCGCAAATCGATGGCCAACAGGAAGGTGTTTGGTTCCCCCTCTTGTCTGAAACTTTTCTGATCTTCAACGCGGTAACCGGGTAAGACTTTCAACTGTCCGCGGATAACGGTTTTTTCCAGCCCTTCGGCAAGGCCATAGCCGAAGTCTTCGGTCTCGGTGTTGTAAAATTGATCGAGGGTCTCCTGATAGGAAGTTTCCCAAAGGTTAGAATCGTAGAGTTGCGGGTCAAGAGAGATGCTGATGTAGGCCGGTCGGTTGATCCGCTCGTCGGCCTGGGCGGTTCCAGAAAAAACGAGCAGCATAAAAAGAATTATGAGCAGGCAGCGTGAGTGTACGCGGGTAACTGAGGGCATGGTTAGGGTCTCGCGCCAGGCTAAAGGGGAATGCAATGCGGGATAAATGGTGCTTGCACCAGAATCCGGCAAGGATCGTCTGCCTAACTATAACGTAGTACCGATTAAAATCAATAGATGCTAATGAGTATTTTATGTTGGACGACGCTTAATTTTCAAAAGAGGATCCAGTTTACCCTGTTCATCGAGAGCGAAGAGTTCATCGCAGCCGCCGATATGCTGATCGGCAATGAATATCTGTGGAACCGTATGGCGACCTGTGCGCTTACGCATCAGGCTTTCCAGTTCAGAATCGCGTGTGACATCGTGCTCGATAAACCTGATCCCTTTGATGCTTAAAAGTTCTTTGGCCCGCTGACAATAGGGGCAATAATCTTTGGTATAAATTTCGGCTTGCTGCATGGTTTTCTCCCAACCTGACGGAACCGCCGGTTCATGTTAATATGTGGCGCATTTTCGCTGCAGGTGGGCAAGTTTAGCCGAAATAAAATGGGCTGCAACAAGCAGCCCCTGAATTTCTTCGGCATTCTCTGGGCGGCTGTCTAAGGCCTTAAAATCAGGAACATTGAGGAGAGAGGTATGCGAAAACTTTTTTATTTGTTGTTCTTTATATGGGTCCTGGTCCCGTCCGGCTGCGCACAGAAGGTTGATCTTGGGCCGGGTTATCAGCGGATCAGCAAGCGGTTTCTGCAGGGATTGAGGTGGCAGGACTACCGGGGGGCGGCGGCTTTTTTGCAAAGCGAGCACCGTCAGCAGATGGTTGAGTCCTTTGCTGCACATAAGGAAGACCTGCATATTGTTGATGCCGAATATCTAACCAGTGATCTCGACCGGAAGGCCGGCCGGGCGACAAGTGAACTGGTCCTTAAGTATTACCTGCTTCCTTCGACTCAGGTGCGGGAGTGGACATGGAAGATTGACTGGGTTTTGATCCCGGTTGATAGCGAACAGCGGGGAACCTGGCAGGTCCAGGGTGCGCTCCCGGCATTTCCGTGAGGTCTTGGTATTCTGCAATT
>JAKIUS010000235.1 GCA_021647445.1 Geopsychrobacter sp.
ACATTTAACTCAAGGACCTGGGCATAAAATACAGGCGATCGTTCCATTGTTGCTGCTTGGTTTGCCGATTATTGATACTGTCTGGGTCATGAGTACGCGGGTGTTCCGTGGTTTGAGTCCGTTTGCGGCAGATAAGACCCATGTTCATCATAAATTTTTAGATATCGGCTTTAAGCATCAAACCTCGGTGTTACTTATTTATGGCATTTCAATGTTTTGGGCCGTTGTCGGAATTGTGCTTCGTGATCAACCCGCTTGGTTATTATTGCTTTTGTTTGTGGGCGTAACGACAATCAGTTATCAAGTTCTCAGGTTTATTGCCTACCGTCCAGAAGAGTTCGCGTTTCTCGCTTTTGATACCCCGCAGAGTATCTTGAATACTAGGCCCTACAAGATCTTGGCGGAACTTGGCAGTGGCGTGACCTGGGTGCTTGGCCTGCTACTGTTGGCGATGCTGGGCCTGGCGATTGTGGCTGGATGCTGTGTTGATACTTTTTCGATCCGCCTTATCTTGATTTCATTGGCGGTCGGCGTCGGACTTCTTTATGTTATTCGTGATGTTCGTGATCACTTTTTTCAGATTTATCTATTTTTGATCGGTCTATTGTTGGCTTATGAGGTAGAAGAGGCTGGAGCCAATATCTTGTTTGCAGGCTATACTTTGGGTGAAGCGACGGATCTGCTGTTTTTGTTCATGGCTCCGCTGGTTGCCTTTAAGGTTCTTTTCAGGACAAAAAAAGAATCAATCTTTTCGACGCCGCTTGATCTGTTGGTTCTCGCGATGTTTGTCTCGCTGGCGATTGTTTCTCCACAATTTCAATTGACCTTTAATTTGCCAGAACTTGCGAGCGAAGCGATTGTGCTCTTTTTAGCATTTAAGATTTTGATGAATCGGAGTCCGATGTTGGGCCGACCGGTTTGTGGAACTGTAATGACTTCATTGGTAATATTGGTTGTACGTAGTTTGTAGCTAGCAGCCTGTCGGACCATCCAGGAAGGCAAGGGACGTTGTTGATAAATCCACTTACGGTGGTTTGTGGGCCGGCCATATAATTTATGGGCGGTGACGGTGGGACGTCTAAAAATCGCAGGTAAAGGCTGGCATGGATCAGGAGGTGGAAATCTTCCACATGGTAAAGACTAGCGACCAGCCATGGAGTCGTGCTCTTTTTTGGGGGGGCAAGACTCCGTTTGACTCAAGCTGGCAGTATTTGCAGGGTGTTGATCTTAAGGCATTTCTCGCCGTAAAGGTAAGCTTTAAAGTTCCAGTGCGAACAGGATTGCTTTTTTTAACTGTTCCTTCTGCTCACCGGTTAAGGTCGTGATTAGTGATCCAATCTTATTTTTAGAAACGGTTTGAATGTGATCGCAGTTAATTGCGCCATCTCTGGGCATATTAATCCCCTGGGATAAAAATACCTCACCCGGGTTATCGCGGATTGTGGTTGTAACGGGTGCAATGGTAATTTCTCCGAGGTAGCTGATGACTGAGTTGCGCGTTAAAATGACAACTGGACGTTTTTTATCTGGTTGTTTGAACGTATACCAGCGGACTTCACCACATTTCACACTTCGCCCCAATCTTGTTCATCTTCCCAAACACTGAATTCTGTCTCAGTGACAGGCTTTTTCAGGTAACCCTTGAGATGCTGTTGTTCCAACTGCAGGGTATCCAACCTGTTCAATGCATCGCGCAGTGCCTCGCGGGTGAATGCTGAGCGGTTGGTGTGTAGCTTTTTGATCGCCACATCAACCTGTTTAACGAGATCATCGTCTAGTGTCATCTGTACCGTTTTCATATGACCTCCATGTTGGTTGTTATAGCTATGATAACCAACATGGAGGTTGAGGGCAAGGCATAAAAGGGGCCGATGGTGCTAAGTTTCTGTCATGCTAAGACAGCCGCGTATTGACATCTCTGGTTTGCTGCATCATGTTGTTGTCCGGGGATAATCGATATAACTTTCTTGATAAACTTGGTTAACAGTGATGGGCAGGATGTTTAGGGCACTGATTACGGATTTATCCTGCATATGCCTGTAAATATGTGGTTATGGTTAAGTTTAAGAAGAAATTGCCAATAACGTTTTTTTTAAAAAACTAAAATGACAGGGGGTTGTTGTGCTGACTATTGAACAGGTTGTAAAAAAACAGAAGAAGATTGCTGTTGTGGGTTTGGGTTATGTTGGTTTGCCGCTGGCGGCGGCTTTTGGTCGCAAGGTCGAGGTCATTGGTTTTGACATTCATGCGGCTAAAATTGAGCAGCTTAAAGGTGGTTTTGATGCGACTGCGGAACTAACTGCAGATGATCTGGCAAGTACAAGCATCGATTACGCGACTGATCCGGCGCGGCTGGCGGAGGCTTCCTTTTTGATTGTTACGGTGCCGACGCCGATTGATGATAATCGTAAACCCGATTTGACGCCGGTTGAAGCGGCGAGTCGTACAATTGGCCGCCATCTGACCAAAGGGAGCATTGTTGTTTATGAATCGACAGTTTATCCCGGTGTGACCGAAGAGGTGGCGGTGCCGATTCTGGAGGCGGAATCCGGGCTGAAGTGCGGGGTTGATTTCAAAGTGGGGTATTCCCCTGAGCGGATCAATCCGGGCGATAAGGTGCATACGGTTGATAAAATTATCAAGGTTGTTTCGGGGCAGGATGCCGAAACCCTGGAGACGGTCGCGCAAGTCTATGAGCTGATTGTCACGGCAGGGGTGCACCGAGCGTCTAGTATCAAAGTTGCCGAAGCTGCCAAGGTAATCGAGAACACCCAGCGTGATCTGAATATTGCGCTGATGAACGAGTTGGCGTTGATCTTCGGTAAGATGGGGATTTCAACCCGGGACGTGCTGGCTGCTGCTGGGACCAAATGGAATTTCCTGCCATTCACACCGGGTCTGGTCGGTGGCCACTGTATTGGCGTTGATCCTTACTACCTGACTTACAAGGCTGAATCCATCGGTTACAACCCGCAGGTGATTCTGGCTGGTCGGCGGATCAATGATGGCATGGGTAAGCATGTCGCTGAACAGACGGTTAAAAAGCTGATTGACGCCGACAAGGCAGTTAAGGGGGCACGGGTTTTGGTGTTGGGTCTGACCTTTAAAGAAAACTGCCCGGATATTCGCAACTCAAAAGTTATAGATATTGTAACGGAGCTGAAAGAATACGGGGTTGAAATACTCATTCACGACCCAATGGCAGATGCCGCTGATGCGTTGCGTGAATATGGTGTGACGTTGGTTGATATCGAAAACCTTGCGCCGGTTGATGCGATTGTTTATGCCGTCGCCCATGATGCGTTTAAGCCGCTGACCGCAAATGCCCTCGCGAAGGTCTGTTGTAGCGGGAATGGTTGCGGGGTGGTGATGGACGTGAAGAATGTGCTGTTTGCCGCTGAGATTGAGGCGTTGGGTTGTCGGTATTGGAGTTTGTAGGAGAGAAAAAACTTTGGACGCAGATGGACGCTGATAGGTCAAGGCCGGGGAAAATCAGTCTATCGCGGCTGTAAATATACTTTCTGGGCTTAGGGTCTGCAACCTTGCGGCAGCCAACCCCCCTGCTACGCTGCGCTTGGCTCTTTTTGGGATTCTTGGGTAGCCCGGAACGCGTGGAGTTCGAGTCGGTGAAAATGCATTACCTCAAGGTGATTGATAGGTTGGTTGGCGCGTCCCTTTCTCGTCTGATGCTGCGTCCGGCCCAAATGAAAATTCCCTCCCTCCCCATGAACCGTTTACTGCTGATCCGTCCCGGCGGTATTGGTGATGCGGTATTGTTGATCCCGGTCATCCGTTATCTTAAGCAGATTTACCCGACGTCAAGCATCGAAATTCTGGCCGAAAAACGTAACTGTGGGGTTTTCGTGCTCTGTCCTGGCATTGATCGTGTCCTGGTTTATGACCGACCACAAGAACTGGGGAGGGTTCTCTTTGAACGTTACGATCTGGTCATTGACAGCGAACAATGGCATTATCTCTCGGCGATTATTGCGCGCATGATTCGTTCGCGTATCAAAATAGGTTTTGGCACCAATGGCAGGAGGAGGCTCTTTAGTCATGCGGTTGCTTATCGTCATGATAGATATGAACAGGCCAGTTTTTTTGAACTGTTGAAGCCCCTGGACCTTGAGCTCCCTGCGGAGGATTTCGCTCCATTTCTGACTGTTCCCTTGGGTGGCCAGCACGTTGCGGATGATATTCTCAAGACTTTTCATGATAAGC
>JAKIUS010000236.1 GCA_021647445.1 Geopsychrobacter sp.
CCTGCGGCACCGTGTATTTCATGAAGGGATCCTGGCCACGTGCCGCCAAAGCTTCGGCCCGCGCCTGCAACACCGGCTCGGTCGGCACCCGAAACGGCAGGCGGGTGATGATCACCTGTTCCAGCGAGCGCCCCGGAACATCAACCCCTTCCCAGAAGGAATCGGTACCGAAGAGTACACTGGTTTCATCTTCGGCAAAACGCTTAAGCAGCAGGTGCCGGTTTTCGCTCCCCTGGCGGAAGGAATGCAGCTTGTGGGCATCGAGAATCGGCGCAAGCGCCTCATGGGTATTGCGCAACAGCTGATAAGAGGTAAAGAGCACGAAACTGCGGCCACCGGCCAACAGCAGGGCCTTCTCAGTCAGTTCGGCAATCGCTTCGGCGAAGCCGGGCCGTCCCGGTTCGGGGATGTCGGTCGGCACCGCGACTAAAGCCTGATGCTCATAATCGAAGGGCGATGCCAGTACCAGCGATTGCAGCCGCGCAACCTCGGCCAGATCAAGCCCGGTGCGGCCACAAAAATAATCGAAACGCCCGGCCACGCTTAAGGTGGCACTGGTCATGACCACGGTGCGAAACCGCTCGTAAAGCGCCTCATTCAACCCTTTACCCACCTCAAGCGGCGCACTGCACAATCGGGTAATCAGACCACGGCCACGGCCGATACGTCCCTTGCCGACCTCGATCCACACGCAGTTCTCCTCGGCGGCACCGAGAAAGAGATTGAGGTCTGATGCAATGCCATCGAGTCGACGGGCAATACCAGCCAGATCAACCAGCGGTGAATTCAGCTTGTCGGCAACCTCGTCGGGCAGCTCCTCACACTGTTCAAGCAGCCCATCGAGCTTACGCGCCAGAGCGCTGCTCTGTTTGAGCAACGGCTTGACCAGGCCGACGATCTCATCCCAACAGACGGTCTGAAAGAAATCGGTCTTCAGTCGATGACGAATATCGAAGCCCTCACGGACCTCCTGCTTCAGCTCGGTTGCCAGCCGTTGCCCGACCAACTCCAATGCTTCGAGGGCCTCATCGAGAAGCTTCTGCCGCAAACCCTGCAGAACCTCAACCCGCTCATGGAGACCACGATAGAGTTCGTCGAAACTATCGGGCAGCTCCTTGGACAACTGTGAAAGGAAGCGCGGTAACAACCCTTTATCCAGCTTACGTGGGTGACGCAACCGATTCAGCACACGCGCAAAGGCGAAACGGGTCACCTGGCTGGCAAAATAGTTGGTCGCGATATCTTCTAAATGATGGGCCTCATCGATGACCACCCGTCCAAAGGGCGGCAAGACCGCCGTCGCGTTGTAGTTATCTGTCTGCTGGCGCAACGCCAGATCAGAGAGCAGCAGAGCATGGTTAACCACCAAGAGGTTAGCGTTTGCCGCCTGACGTCGCGCCTTATGATAGAAACAGCGGCCATAAAAACGACAGCGCACCCGGCTGCATTGATCGGCCTCGCAACAGACCTCTTCCCAGACCGAAGCCTGTGGATTAAAGCCGAGATCGTCGCGCGAGCCATCATGGGTCGTCGCGCCCCAATCGAGAATTTGCTGCAGTTCGGCCTCTTCATTACTCATGAACAGGCCCGGTTCACGCCCCGCTTCCTGGCTGCGCCTCAGGCAGAGGTAATTACTGCGTCCTTTAACCAACACCGCCCGAAATTCGAGACCGGTCGCGCGGTGCAATAAGGGCAGATCCTTACTGATCAACTGCTGTTGCAAGTTGATCGTATTGGTCGAAACCACCACCCGCTCGCCATTATTCAGCGCCCAGAGCAGGGCTGGAGTCAGATAGGCCAGACTCTTGCCGGTACCGGTACCGGCCTCAATCACCGCCAACTGCCCTCGATTAAAGGCTTCGGCCACACACAACGACATGCGCAGCTGTTCGGGACGATCCTCATAGCCCTTGAGCTGCTGCGCCACCTGTCCCTGCGCACCCAGAATCGCCGCGATGCGGGCCGGATCGAGCAGTGTTTCATCCTGCGGTGCAAAGGGTTCAACCACCGCATAAATCTTATCTACAGAGTTATCCACAATGTAAAAACCGACCCCCAGGTCTGCAATCCCGCTCGCTATCTGGATATCCGGGTCGGAAGGGGAGAGATTGCCGGACGGATGGTTGTGGATAACCACATCGCCGTAACGGCAGTTTTTTAGCACTACGGGAACCGCCTGCTGCGAGCCACGTGCCAGCACCTCAAGCTCGACCACCCGGCAGTCGGCATCGGTATGGCCGATGGCAAACACCTCGTTGCCACCGGCGGCGGCAATCGCCGCCTGCAACTGCAAACGTGCATCTATCGTGAATTTATTCAGCATGGGGCGAGATTATAGAGAGGTGGGAAAGAAAAAGAAACCTCCAGTCAATTCCACCCTGGGAAACTAATTATGTGCCCACCTAAAACAGGTTGAGATTAAAGAGAGAGGGACTGTTAACCGGAATTTAATGGGCCATCATCGACATGGCTCTGTGGAAAGGGGCTTAAGGAAAGTTCAAAAACCTGGTCTCAAACGTTCAATTTTTCGCTTCGATTCGGCGACCAGAATGGCTCATAGATCGTCAGGTTCCGGCAGTGTCTCCCCGACTTCAGACTGCCCACTCTCAGGTTCAGCCCACCCCGGCTTGGATCCAGGCATTTCCCCCTTGGGTTCAGTCCATTCCTCGGCATCAGGAGACGATTCGTCCGGTACCGGGCTATCTTCAAGGATTTCCGCTTCAATTTCTGCCGCTTGTTGATTCAGGGGCGACAGGCTCAAAAAGCGCAACCCGCCCTCCCGAGTATTCTCGATCAACGTCAAGGGACCCGACATTTCAGTCTTTATTTTCTCCAAAGCTTGGCCCAGATGAACAACCACCCCCTCATTAAGAACAGTTAAAGCATTGATTTTCGGATTGCAACAACTAAAAACCTGTGGTTTCGATGCCCCCAATTCAGCCGTCACCTGTTCTTTTTCCTGCTCCAGCTTTTCCCACTGCTCACTCAAAATAGTCAAGCGTAACTGCACCGCGTTTACCAGGGACTCGCTCTGCTCTTTGAGCCGCTCTAGAGGACCCAGAGCTTCATAGATCGATTTCAATTGATCATTGATCTCCTGCAGTCGCCTGAACAGGTAGTTAAAACGATCATCGTCAGGAAAGTAGACCCCTGCAACAAGGTCGGTCTGAACACAGGACGTGGCGCCCAGATTTTTTGCTTCGATACCTTCCAGAGCCACGCACCTGCCGCCGATAATCGATCCTCTCTCAACCACAATCTTCCCCGTCGACTTAATCTGCGAATTGCGGATTTCGTTGACGACAAAAACGTTGCCATAACAAATCACGTTTGTCTGATTCAGATAGTTAGCGTGCAGATCACCTTGGCATAAAATCTGCCCAACGTTCTTGCCCACCATGCTGCCGATCTCGATTGATCCACCAGCGTCAATCTGGCAGGCTCCAATGGTTCCGGCAATCCTTACCCCCTTGCTCGCTTTGACCGAGAAATCATCAGGCACGTCGCCGCTGATTTCAACAAAACCATGAAAATCTATATTGCCGACCTTCAGATCAAGATCACCGGAAATCACCAGCTCATCGACCACCGAAAGAGTCTTTTTGTCGAACAATGCACGTCCGGATTTTTCAGCAAAAGCGATCCGGTTATCGTATTTGAGAATAACCCCTTCACCAGCAATCAGGTCGAACGGCTTTCCACGTTCAGCGGGAATCGTCAAGCCATTGGCCGTCAGACCCGCAACACCGTCTTGTGGAGGATGGACGATTCCAAGTTTTTGATCTGGGATAATTTCAGTACAGGTATACAAGGTTCGCAGGTCAACATTGCCCTTTTCATCAGCCCGATATTCTGGCTGATTTCCAGGGGTCTTGACATCGAGCTCGAACCAGCCATCCACCCCGCTTACCGGCGCAATCCCTTTTGCCAGTCATCCCCCCTGTTGGCTAAGCCCTTCAGCAGCGGCCGCACAAAAATGGTACAGGTTTTCAAAATCGATTGTTTGAGTGATTTCGCACTGCTGGAGAATACGGATCAATTCGGCAGGGACTAGAGTTTCGGCTTCGAGAGTAGCATTCACTGAAGCAGCGGCTTCTGTTTCAACAGCGGCACAAGAAGCATCCGGTGAGCGAGTGATAATATCAAGATCGCCCCGGCACTCCATCTGATCGCTCTCCAACCGGAGACACAATCGATAACCGGGACGTTCAATTTCG
>JAKIUS010000237.1 GCA_021647445.1 Geopsychrobacter sp.
CAACAATGGATACCATCGTAAAACTAAAAGGACTTAATGTCTATCAAGAAGATAAACTTATTTTAGAGCAAGTAAATCTAACTGTTGAAAAAGGAAATCTCGTTTATTTTATTGGAAAAGTAGGTAGTGGAAAATCCAGCTTATTAAAAACCCTGTATGTCGAATTGCCTATTACCGAAGGAGAAGTGGAAGTTTGTGGTTTTGACCTTAAAACTTTGAAACGCAACCACCGGAATAAACTCCGGAAAAAATTAGGTATTGTTTTTCAGGATTTTCAATTACTGACCGACCGGAATATCTACGAAAACCTGCATTTTGTACTTAAAGCCACTGGATGGAAGAAAAAAAACGAAATAGACCAACGCATCAACGAAGTACTGGAACGCGTCAAATTGCCGGATAAAATCTTCAGTATGCCACATCAGCTTTCCGGTGGTGAGCAACAACGGGTCGCCATTGCCCGGGCACTGATTAACCGACCGGAGATCATCATCGCTGACGAACCGACCGCCCACCTCGACAGTAAGCTGACCGCAGAGCTGCTCTCCGTCCTGTCCCGGCTGAAAGAGGATGGGAAAACCATCATTATCGCCACCCACGATCCGAGCGTCTATCAGCATGACCTGATCGACCGCCCCTTTGTTATGCATGACGGTTCACTGGTGGAGGTGGCACGACCGTGATCCTGAATCCCGGCATCCTCGCGCTGCTGTTCGGCACCTCCATCGCCTTTGTCATGCTGCTTTATGCCGCGTGGCTGGGGCTGAAAATCCTTTCTCACTGGAATCCGCAAAGCAGCTCCGAAGAGCAGTTACTGCTGGAACGCAAAACCTATCTGGTCTCCACCCTGGTTAATTATGCCTTCGGTTTTGAGATCTTTTCCGGGCTGCTGTTTATTTATACGGTCGAGGATATTCACCGGCTGTTCATCGGCGCCATGTGCGCGACCGGCGCCCTCAATGCCAACCAGGTCGGCTGGCTGGCGCTACTGATCAAGATCATCCTGTTTTTTGCCGCTGCCCTCTGGGTACATTTCAACCGGCTCGACCAACGCACCGAGGACACCCCGCTGGTGCGGCCTAAATACCTGGCGCTGCTGCTGTTAACGCCGCTGGTCGGCCTCGATCTCTACCTGCAGTACATCTATTTTTCCGGTCTGCAGCCGGAGATCATCACCTCCTGCTGCGGTTCGCTGTTCAGTCTCGGCAACGATACCGTCGCCAGCGAACTGGCCGGTCTGCCGGTCGCGCCGACCATGCTGCTGTTTTTTCTCGCCGCCGGAGCCCACCTGACCACCCTGACCCTCTGTCTCGGCTCGCAGGCAGCGATCTTTCGGCATCTGCTGTTTGTAACCTCCCTAGGGCTGTTTTTCATCTCGCTGGCAGCGATCATTTCTTTTATCTCTCTCTACATTTATCAGCTGCCGACCCATCACTGTCCCTTTGACATGCTGCAGAAAAACTACAATTATATCGGCTACCCCCTCTATATCTGCCTGTTTGGAGGCACCCTGTTCGGCCTGCTGCCCGGCCTCAGTCAGCCGTTGAAAAAAATTGCCTCGCTGAAAAAGGAAATCGCACAAATAGAACGCCGCTGGCTGTTGCTCTGTTTTTTCGCTATAGTGGTCTTCCTGCTGATGGTCGCCTGGCCGATCCTGTTCGGGCCCTTTATTCTGCTGAACTATTGACACCATGAAGAGCAAATCAGACCTGTCACTGATCGGACTAATCGCCCTGGCCGCATTGATTTATTTCTTGACCCTTGAGAATAAACGCTACCAGCGCAACCTGACCGACTACCAGATTCCAGCCGTCACTCTGCTCAACCAGCATGGCGATCCGGTGCCGTTACGGACCTACCTGAACAGCAGCAAACCGATCATGCTGGAGTTTATCTTTACCGCCTGCACCACCCTCTGCCCAAGCCAGTCGGTGAAATTTTCCAACTTTCAAAAAAGGCTGGAGCCGGACACCGAACAGGTCCGACTGGTGTCAATTTCCGTCGATCCGGAAACCGATACTCCCGAGGTGATCCGTCACTATCTGCAGCAGTATCGGGCCCAGCCCGGCTGGGATTTTCTGACCGGCAGTCCGCACGACATCAAACAGGTACTGAAGGCCTTCGATATCAAAGCCTCAGACATGATAACTCTCGACTCATCATTGCTCCTGCGCTCGCCAAAAACTGGCCGCTGGATACGGGTTGACGGCCAAATGTCTGGGCAGGATTTTATGCTCGAATATCAGCAATTGGAAAAATAAAACTGCCATACCCGCTGCTAGCGGTTCGCCTTAGCGACACAAAAAGACCTATTATTTATTCTGCTAACGATTGACAGTTGCTGGTAACAGCGTAGAGTTTTCTAAGCCTTTTACTACAGACTCGGGAGCACTCCTAAATGTCAGAAGAAACAACTTTCTTCCTGCCGGTCAAAAATTACTGCCAGCGCAACCTGATCACCTGTCATATTGAAGACAAAATCATTGATGCCACTATCATCATGCGTGATCTGAGTATCTCCAGCATTGTCGCCTGTGATGACAAGGGGATAGCGGTCGGTATTATGACTGATCGCGATCTACGCAGCAAGGTGGTCGCTGCCGGAATCGACCCGAACAAATCTGTGGTCCGTGAGGTGATGACCACACCGGTCATCTCAGTGCAGGAAGAGGACACTCTATTCGAAGTGCTTTACCAGATGTCCCGTCACCGGATTCACCGGGTCGGGGTGGTCGATCAGCAGAACCGTCTGGTCGGCATCATCAACGAATCGGATATCATCCGCCTGCAGAACCGCTCGCCGCAGAAACTGCTCCGCTCCATCGATGAAGCAAAAAACATCCCTGAGCTGAAAACCATCCACGACCACATGGAAGAATTGATCGTTTTTCTCAACAGCAATGGGGTCCGCACCAAAGATCTGGTTCGGCTGATTTCCCTGCTTAACGATCAGATTTCCCTGCGCCTGATAAAAAATCTGCAGCGGGATAGCTTCTCCGACCTGCCGCGCGGCTGCGCATATCTGGTTCTTGGCAGTGAAGGACGGCGTGAGCAGACACTGAAAACCGATCAGGATAACGCCATCATTTATGCCGATGATCTAACAGAAAAAGAGATCGCTACCATTGCCGCTTTTTCCCAAGCGCTGATCGATGCGCTGATCGAGATCGGTGTCCCCGAATGCCCCGGTGGGATCATGGCCAAAAACGCATTCTGGCGGCGCAATATTTCTGACTGGAAAGAGGCCATAGATAGTTGGATTGCCACACCAAGTGGCGAAAACATCCTTAATTTCAGCATGTTTTCCGATATGCGCACCCTCTGGGGTGATCCGTCGCTGGAAAAAGAGCTGCAGGACCATGTGGTTCTGCGGGCGCAGGAAAACGGCATCTTTCTTGCCCATATGGCGGGCAATGTCTGTCTCTTCCCACCGCCGCGCGGTTTCTTCGGCCGGATCAAAACCCAAAAGAAGGGCGAGTATGCCGGCATGCTCGATCTGAAAAAGGGCGGCATTTTTGCTCTTACCGAGGGGCTCAAAACACTGGCACTGGAGATTGGGGTTCTCAGCGGCAGCACGCACGATAAATTGCAGATTCTGCTGGAACAGGAGGTCCTCGACAGCAAACAGGTAGGCGACCTGGAGGCGGCTTTCAATCTGCTGACCTTTTTCCGCCTGCGCGGTCAGATAGCCTCTGCCCTTAACGGCAGAGAGCCGAACAATTACATTTCTCCCATTTCTCTCAATCGGGTTGAAAGGGGCCGGCTGAAAACCTCTTTTGAGGTCGTACAGTCGTTCCAGAGTACTTTGAATTCGCACTTTCAACTAAATTTATTGCGCCGCTGACGGTATCAACCAGCTGATCTTTTCTGCTCATTCTGCTGCTATTTGACACCAGGCGGTGCCAGAAACTGGCAGATTAACGATCCCTTATCTGCTATGCTGTGGCGCATGAATTCTCGACGACTGCTACTTCTAATCTGGCCCCTGATTCTGCTGCTCTGCTCCTGCGTTGGCAACCCGCGACAGGCCGTTACTCCGCCAACAACTAAAGACCCGATTGCCCAACTGCTGGAAGACGCACCGACACTACCAAAGATGGGCTTTTCCGTGCAGGTGGGAGCCTTTTCCAAGTTGGGTAATGCGGTGCGCTTGGAGCAACGGCTCGAAGCTCGTGGCATTGATGCCTATTACTTCCGCCATTCGTCGGGTCTTTTT
>JAKIUS010000238.1 GCA_021647445.1 Geopsychrobacter sp.
CTCCTTGCTTGAGTCGGCAGGATGTTGACCGAACTATGGCTCGGCTGGCGGGCCACAAAAGGCTGGCGAGGTGGGGCTATCCTTTGTGCTCTGGCAGATTGTGCAGTTTACGCAGAATCTGATCGCCGCGATCCGCAGATTCTTCATCCAGTTTGTCCGCCATCGATTTAGAGACGAGAATGTTGATAATAAAGGCCAACGGACAGACAAGTAGGGCGCTGGAGGTGGCGGGCAGGAGCCCCTGATCACTGAACATGGGAATTTTCAGCATCCAGCCGAACATCGCCAGCAGGGTCATCCCCAGACCGAAAATCATACCGGCCAAAGCACCGTATTTATTGGAACCTGAGTACCAGATGCCCAGAACAACGGCCGGGAATATGGTGTTGCCAGCGATGGCAAAGGCCATGGCGACGATCTGGGCAATGAGGGCGGGGGGATTGAGGGCGAAGAGGACCACGATGCCGCAGAGCAGCGCGGTACACACACGACCGACCAGTAGTGCCTGTCTATCGGGGCAACCCGGCCGGTAAATGGTGGCGTACCAGTCATGGGCGATGGCTGATGCCCCCGCGACCAGAAGCCCGGCGACGGTCGACAGCCCGGCGGCGAGCGCACCGGAGGCCAGGTAGCCAATGAAAATGTTACTCAGACCAGCTCGTTCGGGTGCTGAGAGAATAATGACATCGGCGACTGCTTTGCCGCCGGTCGGGTTCCAGAACAGACCCATCGCAGCATAAACAGGTGATGACCAATAGAGCAGGCCGATAAAAAAGAGCCCCCAGAGAACCGAGCGACGGGCCACATCTTCATTTTTAACCGTGTAGAAACGGATCATGATATGCGGCAGGCCAGCCGTACCGACCATCAGGGTAAAGACCAGGGCGATGAAGTGATAAAAATCTCCATGTCCCCAGGGCAAAAAGGAGGTTTTTAAGGCGGCCGTTGCCTCGGCGTTCATCTGACCGACTGCAGTCTTGCCTTCCATCAGATTTGAGATGATCGTGCCGTATTCAAGCTGCGGTAATATCCCGGTGCCTCCAGCCTTGCGCAACAAAATCCACAGCGGAATAAGGAACGCCGAGATAAGCACCACATATTGAATTTGTTGATTGCGCGTGACGCCTGACATGCCGGAGATGAGCATGTAGGTGCAGACCACGCCAGCGGCGAAAAAGACGCTGGCAGTGTAGTTCATGCCGAAGATCCAGCCGCAGATCAGGCCGATCCCCTTGAACTGGGCGGTCGAATAGGTGATGGCGATGATGACCGTGACGCTGGCGGCGATCAGACGCACACCGTGGCTGTTATAGCGATCACCCAGGAATTCGGGGATGGTGTATTTGCCGAAGCGCCGAAGCTGTGCCGCGATCAGGCAGAGCAGCAGGACATAGCCGCCGGTCCAGCCGATAATATAACCGAGGCCGAACCAGCCCTTTAGATACAGAAACCCAGCGACCCCCATAAATGAGGCGTCCGACATCCAATCTGAGGCGCTGGCCGCCCCGTTACCGAGTTTGCCTACCCCCTGTCCTGCAATCCAGTACCCTGAAGTGTTGGAGACTTTTGAGAGGAAACCGACCCCGATATAGATGCAGAGCAAGGCGACCATAATGATTGCCGGCACCAGTTTAAATCCTCGATTGACCTGATAAATCTCTTCCCCGGCGGCCCCGAAGACCTGTGCCGAGGATAGGAGGAGCGACAGGGCAGAAACAGTTGCTATCATTAAATATCGATTCATATATCGAGTCCTTCAAGAAGGGGCTGTCGTGTCGTTTCAGGACTTGTCGAGGCGGGTAATCTTCATATCCCACAGGACGCAGTAGAGTTTGCACAGCAAAAGATAGCCGAGGGTGCAACCTTGGGCAAGCAACCAGTAGTGCAACGGGAAACCGAGAAAACGAGCTCTGGTGATAAACGACTCACCCAAGCCGTTAGGGTCGGCTAAACCCGCCAGCCAAATGAAGGTTGGAATCGCATAGCTGAGCAGAAACCAGAGAAAAATGATTGTTTTAGCCACCGAGGTTTCGGCTTTCATCTCGGGGCTGGAAGGGGCAAAGAAATTGACGGTGACACGTGAATTTTTAGCCATGGCGTTACTTTCTGGTTGCTGGCCTGTGCGGCCTGTCTGTTGTTACAAACTGTTAGCACGCAGCATGGAGGCCGTCAACCCACGTTGAAGTGCCGGCGGGCAGAATCCTGAAGCTTGCCGGCAGCGCGAAAGGCTTCTTTGAGCAGATCCTGCTCCTTCTTGGTCAAGGCGTGGGGGTCAATGTAGTGGGAGGGGAATTTACCTTGATCGATCAGGGATATTTCGTTGCGCAAGCGCAAGAAGGTGAAGGCTTCGAAGGCGGCGTTAATATGTTCCGCTGTATCTGGATTGAAGACTTTGGCTTCAACCAGCCGTTTTAGGCGTCCCATGGTGGTGGATGCGTCGAGCTGATTTTCGAGCAGGTACATGCGGATGCAGTCGACGATAAAGATGCTGCCCGCCTGCTTGAGAGAGAGCATCCCTTTGTGCTCGGCCCCTCGTTCAACGCTGAAGCGGCCCAGTAGGCCGAGAGGGACCTTGTGTTTGAAGTCCTGTTCCATCATATGAAACAGGAACAGCGGAAATTCACGACTCTGTTTGTAGACGATGTCGCGTAAATCTTCGCAGAGCTCCGAATCACCAACCAGGGGCATGAAATCAAAGAAGATGGTTGAATACATGACCTTTTTCGGTTCCGGGGTGTGCACCCAGTCGTAGACTCGTGCCTTCCAGTCTTTTAAGCGCCCACGCCAGAAGGGGTTGCTGCCCATAACGCCACCATTGCAGCGTGGATAGCCGATGGTTTCGTAGGTCGCGGCCAGTTTTTCGCCGAAAAAGTCGAAGAACTTTTCAATTTCATCATGCTGTTCATCTGGGTAATCCTGATAGATGAAGCCATTGTCCTGGTCCGGTCCGAGGAGCATCTCTTTTCGGCCGCCGCTGCCCATGATGATAAAACAGAATTTGATGTCGGGGGGGGTGATCCCCTCGTCCTGAATCTGCTGTAAGGCGATTGCGTAGCCCCGTTTTAGAATACAGTGGTGAATGTAGGAGAGGATCTCCATGGTTTCAAATGGAGAACGGGATTCACTGAGCAGGGCGCGTGCAATCTTGACCATCTCGGCCCGCGCTGTGACAAGCTCTTCAATACTGGTTGCCTCTTTTATGCTGCCGACAAGCAGCATCGATTTCTGGCTGCGATAACGCATCAGATCGCGCAATGAGACAATGCCGACCACTTCGTCGTTGCTTACGATCGGCATATGTTTGATGCGGTGAGACATCATGAAGCTGGTCGCTTCATACATGTAGGTTGCGGGTGTCATGGTAAAGGGATCGGAGGTCATGATTTCAGCCGCCGTGGATTTTTGACAATCGATGCTCTCTCTGGCAAGAACCTTTGCGACCAGGTCACGTTCGGTAATGATCCCTTTAACCTCGTTTTTTTTGTCACATATCAAAATGGCCCCGATGCCGCGTGCCGTCATCTGTTTGGCGACGGTTTTGATTGGGGTCGAAGAGGTACAGGTCTCAACCGGTGATGACATGATTTCGGAGAGGCGTTTTTGAAAAGGGTAGGCCTCCATCTGGGTCAGGGTCTTTTTGCCGTGTTCGCTGACCATGTCGGAATAGAGACTGCGGACCCGGGAAAAAATCGCGCGGGTAAAATATTCAGTGATGTGAGGGTAGCGCCTGGCCGTTTGAGCCAGAATGTCGGCCGGGATCAGGTAGCACTCGGTCTCTTTAACCGTACGTGCGCCGGCGGTGTAAGGTTCGTGGGTAAAGACCGGGGTTCCACCAAAGAATGAACCTTCGTTGCGATAGTCGACAACCATCTCGGACCCACCCGGAGTCAAGGCCACAATTTCAACCAGTCCCTCTTTGATAACGTAGAGGTAGCCGCTGGGTTCATCGTGTTGATTGATGATGGTCACGAGGATCTGCTCAATTTGATTGTTGAGATCAAGGGGTATCGCCGCGAAGATGCCAAGCTGAAGAAGGCGACGATGGAGACTTCCTGGATTCCCGGCGTGAATAACCTCGATACTTATGGTCGCTGGGCGTTTGCGGAATTTACCGATGTATATCAGATAGAATCTGATTTCAAGGCGAAGGTGGAAGGC
>JAKIUS010000239.1 GCA_021647445.1 Geopsychrobacter sp.
ACGGCACCTTGACCCTGCGCGTGACGGCCAAGGCAAGTGATTCATTTATTGCACGCATCGGTCGCATGATTGAAGAGGCTCAGACACGCAAGGCTCCGATACAAAACCTCGCCGATCGAGTTTCAGGGATCTTCATCCCCGGCGTACTCGGTATCGCCCTGGCAACCTTTATCTTCTGGGGCGCGGATCAAAATGCGTTGCTTCACGCAATTACAGTACTGGTCGTCGCCTGCCCCTGCGCCCTGGGCTTGGCGACGCCAACAGCGGTCATGGTCGCAACCGGACGGGCCGCAACCGAAGGGGTTCTTTTTCGCGGCGCGGACACCTTGGAAGCGCTGACAAAAGTAAAACTTTTGGCGTTTGATAAAACCGGCACCCTGACGCAGGGCAGGCCAGGAGTCTGCACAATCCATTCAACCCTGCCTACGGCTGAATTCCTGACCCTCGTGGCCGGGTTGGAAGCGGGCAGTCGCCATCCATTGGCCTGGGGAATCATGGCAGAAGTAAAAAAAAGAGAGCTTGACTATCAACCCCTGCACGATGTTCAACAGACCCCAGGACAAGGTCTGAGTTCCAAAGAAGCGGCATTGCTCGGCGGTAATGCTGACTTTTTGCGCACAAATGGCATTCAAATACCAGAACACAACTCAAGCAGTATTACCAGTGATGTCCACTTCGCACAGCGGGGAGAATACATCGGTTACATTACCCTTGCAGACAGTCAACGTCTGGAAGCCTCAACCACCCTAGAGTTACTTCGCCAGCAGGGGTACTCCACCCTGCTGCTCTCAGGTGATAAACAGGCGAGTGCCGAAAGCCTGGCCCGCCAGCTTCACCTGGATCACTGCCTCTCCCCCCTGACTCCAGAAATGAAGAAAACCGAGATTGAACGGCTGATAGGTACGGGCCAGCAAGTCCTGATGACCGGAGATGGCATCAATGACGCTCCGGCCCTAGCGGCGGCGAACGTCAGTTGCTCAATTGTCGGCAGCAGCGACATCGCTATGGAACAGGCGCAACTGCTCTTGACCAGAGCGAATCTGTTGCTTCTGCCCTGGGCCTTAAATATGGCCAAACAAACCCTGTCGGTCATTCGCCAGAACCTCTTCTGGGCCTTCAGTTATAACCTTGTGGCTATTCCATTAGCGGCGAGCGGGCAACTGCTCCCCGTTTATGGTGCCGCAGCCATGGCCCTCAGTTCTCTAGGGGTGCTGCTCAATTCACTACGCTTAAAAAGGATTTCTCCGCCATGCTGACGACCATACTGCTCTTGATGTTTCTGTCTTTCTGCATCGGCACCGGGGCCTGGCTGTTCTTTCTCCATGCGGTCAAGAAGGGCGAGTTTGATGATATTGAAGGGGCCAAGTATCGCATGCTTGACGATGATGACGACCTGCCACGCGAATGAGTAACAATTCTCGTCACACCTTGATTTTCATCCTGTTTTTTATAGGATTTTGCGCGAATTTCGCAGGAGGCCATCTATGATCGTTGAGCCCCTTTACACTCTGGCATTTACAACCGCGCTCTTCGGCTCGGGACACTGCATCGGCATGTGCGGCGGGCTGGTCAGCGCCCTTGGCCTTTCGTCAGATGGCCGTCGCGCCGGGCTGCTCTTTCATCTACTTTACAACCTCGGACGAACCCTCCCCTACACAATGATCGGCCTGGCCGTCGGCTGGCTCGGTTCGGCCATGGCCTACAGAGACTCACTCCATGGCATAACCCGCTACCTGCTGATCAGCAGTGATCTGCTGGTGATTGTTGCCGGCTTAGGGACTGCCGGTCTCTTCAGCGGATTAAATATGATGCGCTTTGAATTTTCAGGGCCGATCCGCAGCATGACCACAGCGACTAAAACCCTGCGTAAGTTGCCGCCCGCAGCCTCAGCCTTGCCGCTTGGGATCTTGTTCGGATTTTTACCCTGTGGTTTTCTCTATGCTATGATTCTGACTGCGGCACAAAGTGCCGAGAGTTTAAAGGGGGGAGGAGTCATGCTGGCATTTGGACTGGGTACCTTCCCGGCGCTGTTCTTTATCGGCAGTGCCACGCACCTGATCAGTCAGAGCAGGCGGGCTTGGATGTTCCGTATCGCCGGCATACTGGTTGCGGTCATGGGCACATATAATCTCATACGCCACATCCGTATGTTCATGATGACGACAGGTATGCATTAGGGCATAAGTTCAAGTCTCAGCCCTCTTTTTACAACTATTTGTCAGCAGGGACAACCAGGGTACGCGGCTCAAAAATCTTCTTTTTCTGGTCAAAAAGATATCCATCCGCATCCCACATCTTTTCAATCAGATCCCAATCATAATGAATCTTTTCCGAGGCATCGACCATATCGGAAACCTCGAGAATTTCGAGATCATCGATCTTGGAATTCCCATCCATATCGGCCCAATGCAGTGGAGCAATTTTTAAAACACCCTTCGAGGGAACCTTGTAAGCAAAACGTTGTCCATCAGGATTTGCAACAACTTCACCTTGCAAACGGACCTCTCTACCAAACTGAATATTCTCAGGCGGTTGAAGAACATAGACAATCTTCTGCTGCTGGGACGGATTCCGAATCATCCAGCGCGCATTGCCATGCAAATTATCGAGACTGGTCGGGGGCGGATCGGCTTCTACAAGATTCCAACCCGGCGGGAATTCTTCTCGGACAATCAATCCCTTGAGTTTTTTCTTTGAATTGATTTCGAGTTGAATCGGAACACGCGCGCCCGGAGCGGTATAGGCAGGAACACGTCGATGGCCACTCAACAGATTAGCCGGCAGCGGCGCACGACGTAAATAGGTAAAAACAATCCCTGCAAGAACAAACACCAACAGAGCCAATAAATAATAGAGTCGGTAGCTCTTGCGCCCAGGAACACTGGTCGCCTTAAGAGCAGGCTCTTCTGCTGTATCTGATAGTTTGTAGAGAATAGACGCAAGATCAACCTCAAGGGCCTCTGCCAACCTTAAGGCATTATCGCGACGCATGGTCGGATAGCGATTATTTTCCCAACGTGAAACGGTGTCGGTCGTCACTCCAACCACCTTTGACACATACAACTGTGTCAACCTCCCCTCTTCACGTATGCGGCGAATCACTTCACCGTCAATCGAAACCGACGGTGAGGAGAATGATTTCATGAGACGACTCCTGCTGAAACAATTCCTTGAAAGGTCAGAAAAAGCGATTCTACCAGAATCGTGAATTATTAACAAACAGCATTATATTGCTCAAGAATTGGCATTCTTTACAACCGACATTGCCAATTATAACTTACTGATTTTATTCACCTTGGACGCGACATCATTAGACATTCGGGTCGATGTCTAATGAATTTACCAACAAGCTGTGGCAGTCTTCATCCAGCACAGAATTCGAGGTCAGATGTCTAAACTTTATCGAGGGAGAATCCAATGAAAAAACTACTTATTCTGCTTGTTGCCATTGCCATGGTTTCCGCGACCGCTATGGCGGTTGTTGCCCAGGACAAAGGTCCTGCCGTTATTAAAATCCCGGCAAAAATGGGTGAGGTCACCTTTCAGCATGCCAACCACCAGGGTCGTATTGCCGACTGTACCGTCTGTCACCACCAGGGTCCTGGTACCGCTTGCCGCAGTTGCCATGGCGTTAAACCTGAAGCACCCAAGGCCAAAAAAGCCTTCCATACCCGTTGCAAAGGTTGCCACAAGAAACAGAACGGCCCCACCAAGTGTAAACAGTGTCACACCGGACCTAAGAGCTAATTTAATTTAAGCTGACTTCGAGAGCATAAAGGGAGCGTCCATGACGGACGCTCCCTTTATTTCATTGTGTAAAACGACGAGATCAATCGTGCAGCAATGGCAAGCAGACTTCCAGACGTGTCCCCTTCCCCTTTTGGCTGAATATTTTTATCGTTCCACCATGGGCATCAACAATGTACTTGGCGATGCTCAACCCCAACCCGGTCCCCCGCGCGGCGGTATTGGAGGCGTCGGCCCGGTAAAAGCGTTTAAAGGCATTATCCTTCTCTGCAGCAGTCATCCCAATCCCCTGATCGATAACCCCCAAGCGTAACCAGTTTTCGTCTATATCCAGAGTCAAACGGATCAGACCACCACCGGGTGAATACTTGACAGCATTACCAACCAGGTTTTCAATCACC
>JAKIUS010000240.1 GCA_021647445.1 Geopsychrobacter sp.
CGTAAAATCCGGCAAAAATCCCTGCGGCAGTTATCAGATTGGGGAGAATATAGACCCCTTTACGCAGGTTCTCCCGTTTCTCACTTCTTAAACAGTCATCACTCAAGATAAAGTCCCCAGTACTGTCTCGCCCGCAACAGTCCGTTCACCCAGGGTGACTGTTACATCAGCTGTTTTTGGAAAATAGAGATCAACCCGCGAACCAAAACGGATCAACCCATAACGTGTGCCATGCTGCAATAAATCGCCGATAACGGGATACGTAACAATTCTCCGCGCGATCAATCCGGCAATCTGCACAAACAGAATGCGGCGGCCCTTTTCATCTTCAAGAAGAAGTCCCCCCTGCTCGTTCTGCTCACTCGCCTTATCCAACGAAGCGTTGAAAAACTTGCCGGGACTGTAGAACTTGTCAACAACCTTGCCGCTCCACGGAACGCGATTAACGTGAACGTTGAACACTGACATGAAGATACTGATTTTTTGAACGGAATCTTCAAAATAACGCTCCTCTTCAACATCACCGACAAAGATAACTTCACCATCGGCGGGAGCGATAACCAGATCATCCCCCTGCGGTGCCGTTCGTTCGGGATTGCGAAAAAAATAGATCGCAAAGAGAATCAACGCCAGCAATAGGACCGCCATAAATCCCCACCCGAGCAAAGCGAAGACCAGGGTTATAAAAGCGAAGAGCCCAATAAAAGGATAACCTTCCTGGGCAACAGGTTGATTGGCATTTCGCATAGTCGTTCTAACACCTCAAATGGGGAAAGGACAGTGTAACAACTGCCCTCTTTATAAACAGATCGTCCAACAGGCACCCCGAGTACCGGGCAACCAAACGACTGGGATTTATAACACAACCAGAGTCGTAAGGGCAATCAAAAGCCATGGGCACAATCAGCCTGCAACCCCCTTGGAACCACGCCCGATCACCACGGGACCGGAACGAACAACCTCTTTAATGCCCATAGGTGTCAACAACTCGATAACGGCGTCGATCTTGGCTGGCGCGCCGGTCATCTCGACGGTATAGGATCGAGGTGTCACATCAACAACCTTAGCGCGAAAGATATCGACAACACGCAACACCTCGGCCCGTGAATCGGATTCGGCAGTGACCTTGATCAACGCTAGCTCCCTCGCTACATATTCTTCATCGGTAAAATCAACAACCTTGATGGTCGAGATCAATTTATTAAGCTGCTTGCTGATCTGCTCCAGAATACGATCATCCCCCCGGGTCACGATGGTCATCCGTGAGGTATCTGGTTCATTTGTCGGGGCAACCGACAGGCTCTCGATGTTAAATCCACGGCCCGAGAAAAGTCCAGATACCCGCGCTAACACGCCAAACTCATTTTCAACCAACACTGAAATTGTATGTTTCATCATGCTCTCCATTTTCAATAAAAATCAACCGGCCCTACATCAAGAAGCCAGTACCATTTCGTGAATCCCCTTGCCTGCGGGAACCATCGGCATAACATTCTCTTCACGACAGACCTTGAACTCCATCAGGACAGGACCGTCGATCTCAAGTGCACGCTGAATAACAGAATCCACCTCATCGACCTTGTCGGTCCGCAACCCGGTTGCACCGTAGGCTTCTGCCAATTTCACAAAATCGATGGGCAACTCCATGCAGGTTTCACTATAGCGTTTATCAAAGAAGAGCTGCTGCCACTGGCGCACCATGCCGAGAAAATTATTATTCAAAATGGCAATTTTTACCGGCAGTCGATATTGAACCAGCGTAGCCAATTCCTGTGAATTCATCTGAAAAGAACCATCGCCCGAGATATCAATCACCTGTCGATCGGGAAATGCAACCTGGGCACCAAGGGCAGCGGGCAGGCCATACCCCATGGTTCCAAGTCCACCAGAGGTCAAAAATGTCCGCGGCTGGTTAAACTTGAAAAACTGTGCGGTCCACATCTGATGCTGCCCAACCTCGGTGGTGATGATCGCATCATCTGCCGTTAAGTCAGAGATGCGTTCGATGACATATTGCGGCTTAATGATCGTATCTGAGGGTTTATAACCCATGGGATGCTTTGTCTTCCAGCCCTCGATATTCGCACGCCAATCAGCTGTGCGCTCAACCAGTTCGGCAACCTCTTGCGGCTTTTCCCGCAGTTGCTGCCTGAGGCTGGTCAAGACATTTTTCAGATCGCCAACCACCGGCAGATCTACGCGTACATTCTTGTGAATCGATGTCGGATCGATATCGAATTGGATAATTTTAGCCCGACTGGCGAAAGCGTCGATGCGCCCTGTAACCCGGTCATCGAATCGCGCGCCGATAGCGACCAGCAGATCGCACTCAGTGACCGACATGTTGGCAAAATAGGTTCCATGCATACCGAGCATGCCAAGTGCCAGAGGATGGACCGAAGGAAAAGCCGACATCGCCATCAGGGTCGTGGTTACTGGAACCTGCAACAGCTCTGAAATCTCAAGCAGTTCAGGGCTGACATCAGCCAGACAAGCTCCCCCACCAACGTAAAAAACCGGCCGTTTCGCCTTGAGAATCATTTGGGCGGCCTTACCGATCTGACGTTCGTTACCGCCAATGGTCGGTTTATAACCGCGCATATTCACCTTATCAGGATAGGAGAACTTCATCGAAGCGACCTGAATATCCTTCGGCAGATCGATAAGAACTGGGCCAGGGCGACCGGTACGCGCAATATAAAAAGCCTCTTTTATCATACGCGGCAGATCCTTTAGATTCTGCACCAGAAAATTGTGTTTGGTACAGGGCCGCGTAATGCCGCACATATCAGCTTCCTGAAAGGCATCATTGCCGATCAGAGCAGTCGGCACCTGACCGGTGATGATCACCAGCGGGATGGAATCCATATAAGCGGTCGCAATTCCGGTGACAGTATTGGTCCCCCCCGGCCCACTGGTCGCAATGACAACGCCAACCTCTCCGGTGGTACGCGCATAGCCGTCAGCGGCATGCACAGCGGCCTGCTCATGACGAGTCAGGATATGGTTAATCGGGGAATCGTACAAATCATCATAGATATTGATAACCGCGCCGCCCGGATAGCCGAAGACCTTCTCAACCCCCTCTAAACGCAGACTTTCCAACAGAATTTGCGAACCGGTAAGTTTCAACGCTGCCTCCTCAGTCATATTGCCCTGCTCCGATTTTCGGAACTTCTCTCACAATCACATACATAGATTAAAAACTTGCGACCATTCAACCTCTTTCAAGATGGGTTCACGACCTCCATAGTCAGGGTGTTTGTCGCCAAGGATGGCGACATCAAGCCCCATGGATGGGTTCATGCGTCCCTTAATATGGAGGTCGTAAACCCATCATACAAGTTACAATAATGTGAATATAGTATGAATCCGTCGACTGTGCAAACGTCCCGGGGACGGTTAAAGCAAACCAATACGCGATATTCCCCGCACTAAATAAATATCTGGCAAAACCAAACCGCGTACATACAGCAAAGGGTCTAAGCCGAAGCTTAAACCCTTTAATCGTTCAAAAACTATTCTAAGTGCCCCGTATAGTCGTTAACCGGCCGAACCGGCAACAAGCCGTTCCATTTCATCCTTACCTGCCAGCTTCATCTTCTTGACCGTCAGGATCTCCAATTCTTCCTGCGGAGAAAGAAAGCCTTTCTTCTTAAATTCGGCCAGACGTTTTTCAAAAAGGGAGTGTTCGTCATAGAGCAAACGAAAACGGGGATTGTTATTTAACAGGCTTTGCAGGGAATTCTGATCAATATCCATATTTCACCTCCGCATGTGGGGTTGAAAGGTAAAAATACTGTCCCTTAGAGAGAAACATAGCTCATGGGGATTGTCAATAATTGAGCAACCTCAAACCTTCTTAAGCCGCGGCAGCTCGGCATCTGAGGGTCGAATATAGACCGGTGTCAAGCGGGCTGCGTCCAGGTCCATATCTGCGCGATACAATCCAACCGCGAGCACCGCAGCGGCGGCGGCTCGCGGTTGATGATGGCAGGCGGCGGGCAGTTGAAAATTGTCACCCAGAACCTTCTCAATCAAAGAACGATAAAGCAACACGCCATCGCCAACCAGCACAACCGGCCCTTTAAGTTGCCGCAGGGCCTGTTCCGGTGGCAATACCGATTCGACACCATTC
>JAKIUS010000241.1 GCA_021647445.1 Geopsychrobacter sp.
GACCATGACTCCGCGCGGTGTTCACCGCTTACCGTCGCTACGGATTGCTTCCTGTTTTCCGATCAACTTTTTTGTTCGTTATCGCAGGCAGGAGCTGCAACAGCAAATGCTGGTTTTTCCACGTCCTTTGGTTGCTACTGTGCCGGACAGCGCTGGAGACAGTCGGCAGGCGCAACAGAAAGATCTGCCGCAGTCCGGGATTGATGGTGAATTGCGCGGTATCGACAATTATCGTGATACCGATCCGCTAAAATCGATTCACTGGAAACTCTCCGCCCGGCACGATGAATACAAAGTGAAGCGGCAGCACCGCCTCGGAGCACCCTCTCTGGTGCTCGATCTCGAAGATTTCTCTGGCCCCTTGGAAGATCGCCTGGGGAGATGCTCTTTTCTGGTCGATCAGTTGAGCCGACAGCAGCGCGCCGTCGGTTTGCGGCTCGGCGAACAGTTTTTCCCGCCGCGTCATGGAACGGCCCACCGGCATAAACTTTTGACCGAATTGGCTCTTTATGGTCAGTGTTGAGCGAGTCCTGCTGCTGCTGGTTTATCTTGCCGCCATTATCGGCGTACTGCCGGTGTTGCCATTTTTGGACTGGTGGGTCGTGACGCTGTTGTTGCTGGCTCTGCTGGTGGGGATAGCTGGAGATCGGCGCGGATGCTGCTTGCTGGCCACCGGCCCGGCAACGCTGCTTTCGATCACTTTCTTTATTCTGTTTCTACTACAGGTTTCACTGGCCAATCTGGTGCAACCGATGATTCATATGCTCTGCTTGCTGTTGGCGGTACGGCTGGCGAGCGAAAAGTCTCCCCGGCACATATTGCAGTTGTTCCTGCTCTCAACCATTGTGCTGGCAGCCTCTTCGATGTTGACCCTCGATATGGCTTATCTCTTGTACCTGATATTGACCGTTTTACTGGTCACCAGCGGTCTGGTGCTGCTCAGTTTTTATGCCACCGATCAGCAGATCAGGTTCGTCCGACCGCAGTGGTTATTGCTGCTCAAAGTGATAGCTGTGTTGCCTGTCGGGTCATTATTGTTGATGTTGGTGTTGTTCGTTATTCTGCCGCGGACGCAAACGCCGCTGTGGGATTTTCTCAATCCGGCCAAAAACTCTGTCGCCGGGTTCAGTGAGGAAGTCAGACCTGGCAGCCTGGCCAACCTGGCGATGACCGGGACCCCGGCATTTAGAGCCGAGATGGCAGAAATTGCGGCACAAGAACTCTACTGGCGAGGACTGGTTCTGAACAAGACTGATGGAAGGCGCTGGCGACGGGACAAGACAGTCCCCACAGATGTCAGAATTTTCACCACCGCGCAAACGGAGACTCAGACGATCTACAGCGAACCGCGTAGCGATTCTTACCTGCCGAGCCTCGATCTGCCGATTGATATTTCAAAAATCCGCCACAAGCGCTCCAGCGACAATACCTTCAAAACAGAGCTCCGACCGGATAAGCGCTACCGCTATCAGGTTAGATTCGCACGCGACGGCAGACTCAAGTTGAAAGAAAATATCGATCGGGCATTTTACCTGCAACTCCCCAAGCAAAGGTCACAACGGCTGCAAGCGGTCGCCACAGACATCGCATCCAGATCCGACACCGAGGCAAAAATAAAGGCACTAAAAGATTTTTATATCCGTCAGAAACTCTCTTATGCTGTGCGCAATTTGCAGTTAAGCGATACGCCCAGCGACACCTTTCTCTTCGAAAGCAAACGCGGCTATTGTGAATATTTTGCCTCTTCTTTTGCCCTGCTGCTGCGCATGTCGGGGGTGCCTGCACGCCTGGTCGGTGGCTACCTGGGAGGACGCTACAATGAACTAGGTGGCTATTATCTGGTCGATGAGGATATGGCCCATGTCTGGGTCGAGGCCCTTAACGACGACAACCGCTGGCAGAGGATCGACCCCAGCAGGCTGGCGATCAATGCCGAGGTTGCGGTCACGGGCTTGGCACGTCGCTCCTTCAATGGAGTACAAGCACTGACCGATTTTGTAAATACCGCCTGGAACCGCCTGGTCATCACCTACGATCTGCAGAAACAGCTCAGCCTTCTGCAGAATACCGGACAGAGTCTGCGCCAGCTTAAGCCGAACCTTCACGCCAGCTATCTCTGGTGGCTGCTGCTTCCTGCCTTCCTTATCGTCAGCGGGCGACTGTGTCAAAAACTCATAAATCGTCCATCCCTGCAGCAGAGGCTTTTAAAACGCTACCAGAACAACCTTTGCCGGGCGGCTGGAATTTCGGAACTCCCTAAACAATTGGGACTTTTCCGGCTGGCTGAATTGAGTCAGGAGCCTCTGTGTACCGATTTTGCTCGAATCTATGGCGCGGCCCTGTACCGAGAACATGAACTGAGCCGGCGAGAGATCCAGCGTTTAAAGCAAATTATCCGGCAAATTTCCCGACGCCAGATTCAGTTGATTATCCCATCCTCCAACCCCGGACCGGTCTCAGGCAAAGATTGACAAATGTCTTGAAATTCCGTAGTTTCAAAACAATTTTTGCATTCAAAGACAAGGTTTTATCAAGATGGTCAGATTCACTTTTTTAGCTCTTGCACTGCTGATGCTTCTTCCGGCCTGTGATCCGACAATTGTCGCCCCGCCCCGCAACGCCGACTACTATTTTAAAGAGGGTGAGACCTTTTTTGACAGACACCTCTACGAAGATGCCGTTGCATCCTGGAAAAAGGTGCGTGACAGCTACTATTCGCCAGAGTTGAACAAGTTAGCCGAACTCAAGATTGCCGAAGCCCAATATCTGGCCGAGAATTATGAAGAGTCCGCAGTCAGCTATGATGCCTTCCGAAAAGAGCATCCACGCGATAAACGGCTACCTGAAGCGCTTTATTTTCTGGGGATGTCTTACTACAATCAAATGCTCAGTAAGGACCGGGATCAGACCGCGACCGAAAATGCTCTGCGAACCTTCCGTCGCCTAGTCGCCGACTACCCCTCAGATAAGCGGGTTGAAGAGGTCGGTTTCCTCATTCAACGCTGTCGCAATCGACTGGCAGAACGCGAAGTTTATATCGGACGTTTCTACTTGCGCACCGGTCATTACCAGGCTGCCGTCAATCGGCTGCGTGGACTTCTCGACGACTTTCCGAATTACTACTACCGTGATGAGGCTTTTTACTATCTCGGAGCGGCCTATCTCAAACTGGAACAAAAAAAAGACGCAGCAACCACGTTCAACACCCTGTTTGACCAGTTTCCGAATAGCCAATACATCATCAAATCACAAAAAATTCTCGAAAAAAGTTACTAAAATACCCGCCAAGCTTGATGTCAGCCACCGGATCATCGCGATTCGGTGGCTGACATCAAGCTTCAAAAAACTGTCGACCATCTCCATATACCAGAAATGATAAATCCCCCCTTATTCTATCTTTTCCCTTGACTTGCGGTATACAGCATTATATAAAAAACGTCGCTCTTATAACGTCATTCTATTAGTGACCTTTTATTCCATTGTTGCAGCGCTGAATACGCGTGTTCAAATAAGAGATTATCTCTAACAATTCTTTATGGTTAGGGATTAAGACTCTGTTCTTTCATGCTGTTTTAGCAAAAATTTCAGCAGGTACGAATCGGTACCTTTAGAGCCTTTCACGAGGAGGAGAGAGAATGTCCGAATACGGAACCCTAGAAGATCGCGTACGCCGCAAATCATTACTGAAGAAGGTAAAAACCGCTGAACAGTGTCTTGAATTTTTCAAACCTGGCATGAACATCGGTTGGTCCGGTTTTACCCCGGCCGGTTACCCCAAAGAGGTACCGATTGCCTTGGCCGACCACGTTGAAAAAACCAACCTGCAGGGCCCTACCAAGTACAACCTGTTTGTTGGTGCATCCGCCGGTGCCGAAACCGAGGATCGCTGGGCGTCCCTCGATATGATCGACCGCCGCTGGCCCTATCAAACCGGTAAAAATATCGCCAAGGGGATCAATACCGGTAAAATCCGCATGGGCGATAAGCACCTCGGTCACTTTGCTCAGGATCTTGGCTACGGGTTCTACACCGAAAACGGCCGCATCGATATCGCCATTATTTAAGTCTCGGCCCTCACCGAAGACGGCACTTTGGCGCTGACTTCTTCTTGTGGTCTGGTGCCTGGACTGGTCAC
>JAKIUS010000242.1 GCA_021647445.1 Geopsychrobacter sp.
TAAAGGCCGATAAACAGACCACCGACGGCCCCCAAGCAGGAGCCGAGGACAAAGATCAGCATGATGATGCGATTGACGTTGATCCCCATCAGACGTGCCGCATCCTGATCGATGGACGAGGCGCGGATCGCCGCGCCGATCCGGGTCTTCTCGACAAACAGATAGAGCGAGACCATCAGCACCAGCGACAAAACAAGAATGATCACCTGAATCAAACTGATCACAACGCCGCCAAAATCCCAATAAACCTGCGGTACAAGTTCAGGAAAGATGCGCATCTGTGGCCCCCAGATCAGCATGATGCCGTTCTGAATGACCAGCGAAGCGCCGAGGGCCGAGACCACTGCAGAAAGACGTGGTGCCTCACGCAGCGGACGGTAGGCCAAACGTTCGAGGACGATGCCGATTCCGGCCATGACCAGCGCCGAGAGCAGAAAAATGGCGATCACCGCGCCGAGTGATACCGCCTGCCCCAGCACCTGGGTATAGATGGTCAGGCCGACAAAGGCCGAGGCCGCGACCATATCACCATGCGCAAAGTTGATCAGACGCATCACGCCATAGACCATGGTGTAGCCAAGGGCGACCAGGGCAAACATACTGCCGATGGTCAGACCGTTGGCCAACTGTTGAAGGAAGGTATCCATAAAGATTCTCCTGCGCCACGACTTAAATACTGCGGCAACTTAATCCATGAGATCTGCCGCTCAACGGCCAGCGAAGGACACACCGTCCTTATCTCGCAGTTGAGGGGTAGAAAAAGGGGGGCGGCTTTACATTCACCGCCCCCCTTAAAGACTCACATCAATTCTAACTTACTGAGCGTAGTCAACCTTATAGCTGCCGTCGGCCTGAATTTCAAAGGTCATGTAGCTGCTGCCGATGCGGTTGCCGTCTTTGGCGAACTGCAGTGGGCCGGTGATACCAGGCATCGGCTCGCTCATGTTCATCAGGTAATCAGCGGCCTTCTTGGTGTCGAAGCTTCCTGTTTGTTCCATGGCATAAATGATGGCGCGCATGCCGTCAGCATTCATGATGGTCCAGATCGAAGGGGGCATGGTGCCATATTTAGCCTTGTAATCGGCCAGAAAGGTCTTAGCGACCTTATAAGGGAGCATGGATGGGGTCGGAACGTTGATCAAAAATGCCCCTTTAGCGGCGCTACCAGCCAGTTTAACGAAATCTGGGTTGTCGTTGGCATCGCCACCGATGAAATCGGCCTTGATTCCGAGAGCGACCTGCTGAGCGCGTAGTTGACCGCCATCGGTGTAGTACCCGGCGAAGAAGATCGCATCGGGATGCTTCGACTTGATGTTGGTCAGCACCGGGGTAAAGTTTTGCGAATCGGCTTTGATCTTGTCGCGAGAGATAACATTGCCGCCAGCCTTTTTAATTGCCGCCTCGACCGCGTTGCCGAGACCATCGGCGTAACTGGAGAAGTCAGAGATAACCACGATCCGCTTATATTTTTTAACATTAATCATGTAATGAGCCGCATAATCGGCTTCAGCACTGTTGGGGAATGAGTTCCGCAAAAATGTCCAATAACCATGCTGAGTCAGATCATCAGCGGTTCCGTCAGAGGTCTGCAGCACACCGGCGTTAAAATAGGTCTTCTGGGCAGCTTGGGCACAGGTCGAGGTGTAGGAACCAATAACCATCGAAACACCCTTGTTGACCAGGTCCTTGGCGCAAATTGCAGCGGCCATCGCGGTACCTTGATCATCACAGGGAATAACTTCGATCATGCGGCCCATTACACCGCCCTTGGCATTGATCTGCTCGGCCAGCAGTTCGACCGAATTTTGAATACCCTGACCTTCATTGGCATAACTACCGGTGATCGGAGCCTGCACGCCGACCTTCAAGGTTTCGGCGGCGAAGCCAGGTACGGCCAGCATTGCCACTGCGACGGTGGCCAGAATGATACGGATCGATCTTTTCATCTCTTCTCTCCTTGTTTAGTGTAAGCAAACGCTGTTTTGACGCGAAGATTAGCCTGCAAAAAACCGAGGGTCAATCAAAATGTGCTTTGCTTGCCCTCGGTTCGATAATCTCAGACTTAACAACTAAAACCTTTTCATTCCAAGCATTTGACGCAAAGCATGCTGCGCGATACTCGGGTTCTCCTTGAGCCGCCGTCGAGAGTAGGGCATCCAGGAGGCACCAAAGGGCACGTAGACCCGCAGACGGTGCCCGGCATCGACGATAATCTGACGTAACTCCTCATCGACGCCCAGCAACATCTGAAATTCATACTGTTCTGGTTTCAGCTTATACTTTTCGATCACCCTTAGTGCCTCAAAAACCAGCTTTTCATCGTGGGTCGCAAAGCCGACATAGGCACCAACTGCCAGCATCTTCTCCATGCACTGCACGTAGTTGCGATTGATGACAAAGGGGTCTTTGTAGGCCGCAGTGCGCGGTTCATTGTAGATCCCCTTGCACAGCCGAAAGTTCATCGGCTTATCGCTTAAGGCTTCAATATCGGCCCCGGTGCGCCGCAGGTAAGACTGCAGCACCAGCCCGACATGAGCGGGAAATTCCTCACGCATCTGACGATAGAGCCTAAGCGTGGCATCGGTACAGGCGATATCTTCCATGTCGATACGGACGAAATTGCCCAATTCAGCAGCCTTGGCTACGATCTCACGGATATTGGCAAAGGCGAACTCCTCGTCGAGCAAAAGCCCCATCTGGGTCGGCTTCAGCGACAGGTTGGCATCGACCTTATCGCGATGAATAGCTTCAAGAATTTCGAGACACTGCTGCTTGAAAAAGGTCGCCTCATCCTTGGTCTTGATGAACTCACCAAGAATATCGATGGTCGCCAACATCTGCCGATTATTGAGATCCCGCGTGACCCGCACCGCATCATCCAGCGTTTCACCAGCGATATAACCCTTGGCAAAGAAACCAACAATCGGCCCCGGAACATGCATGATAGTCTTACTGACCATATAGTTGAAGATGGACATCTGTTTTTTCACTCCATAAAAACGGTAACACGCCACACGCCACACGCCACACGCCACACGCCTAACGCCTAACGCCTAACGCCTAACGCCTAACGCCTAACGCCTAACGCCTAACGCCTAACGCCTCACGCACCTCACTCTTCATCCATAAACGGATAGTCGAAACGGGTCGGCGGCACGAAGGTCTCTTTGATGGTGCGTGGCGAAATCCAGCGCATCAAGTTCAACTGACTGCCCGCTTTATCGTTGGTCCCCGAGGCGCGTCCGCCACCGAAGGGTTGCTGACCTACCACCGCGCCGGTCGGTTTGTCGTTGATATAGAAGTTACCGGCGGCGTCCTCCAGTTTCGCGATGGCCAGACTGGTTGCACCACGATCCTGGGAGAAGATCGCGCCGGTCAGGGCATAGGGGGTCGACTTATCGCAGAGTTCAAGGGTTTCTACATAGGCGGCATCGGGATAGACATAGACGGTCAGCACCGGACCGAAGATCTCTTCGACCATGGTTTTATAATCGGGCTTAGCGGCGAGGATCACCGTCGGCTCGATAAAGTAGCCCTTGCTGTCATCACAACCACCACCGATAAGAATCTCGGCATCGGCCGACTCTCTAGCCCCATCGATATAAGCACTGATCTTGTCAAAAGCACCGCGATCGATGACCGCATTCACCAGATTACGGAAATCCCGCACATCACCAACCTTGATCCGGGCAATCTCTGATTTCAGACCCTTTTCAACCGCCGGCCAGAGTGAAGCGGGGATATAGGCGCGGGATGCTGCAGAACATTTCTGCCCCTGGAATTCAAAAGCCCCCCGTACCATGCCGGTCACCAGCACCGCGACATCGGCACTTTGATGAGCAAAGACAAAATCCTTACCGCCGGTCTCACCAACGATTCGCGGATAGGCTTTATAACCAGCAATATTCTCACCGACGGTCTTCCACATCGACTGAAAAACGGGGGTAGAACCGGTGAAATGAATCCCCGCCAAATTTTCATCGGCCAGGCAGATATCGCCGACATCGGCACCACGACCCGGCACAAAATTAATGACGCCATCCGGCAGACCTGCTTCCTTAAAGATCTTCATCAGCAGATAGGGGGTGTAAACACAGCTTGACGCCGGTTTCCAAATAGCGACATTGCCC
>JAKIUS010000243.1 GCA_021647445.1 Geopsychrobacter sp.
AACCCGCAGCAGACGAAACCGCCCGATCAAGCGCCTTAGGCTCAACCGAAACAGTACAAGGCTCAAGGCCCTTGCCATATACAACTGCGGGAACCAAACCTTGAGCACGCAGCCTACGCGCGACACCTTTACCAGCCTCTTCTCGCAGGGTTACATTGAGTTCTGCATTTGCCATCTATCTATTCCTCCGTGTCTTTCTTCGGTACGTCAATCTCATCTATGGGTTGCGGGTCGCAAGCATCTTAAACGAAGAGCGAGCTGACCGATTCGTCATTATGAATTCTTCTAATAGCTTCGGCCAGCAACTTGCTGATCGACAGGGTTTTCAAACGGTCACATTTTTCAACCAGGCCTTCAACCGGAATGGTGTTTGTCACCACAACTTCTTGAAGCTGACTATTCGAAATACGTTCCAGAGCCGGACCGGACAAAACACCATGAGTTGCACAGGCTGAAACAGTTACGGCACCGGCGCTAGAAAGGGCACTGGCGGCGGTACAGAGGGTTCCTGCGGTATCGATCATATCATCGATTATCATGCAGTTTTTCCCCTCGACATCCCCTATAATATGCATGACCTCAGCGACATTGGGCCCACTGCGCCTTTTATCAATAATTGCCAGACCGGCGTCGAGGCGCTTGGCAAAAGCCCGGGCACGCTCCGTTCCACCAGCATCGGGCGAAACGACAATCAAGTCTTGCAGATTTTTACTCCGAATATCTTCGAGCATAACTGGGGCTGCGTAAAGATGATCGACCGGAATATCGAAAAACCCCTGAATCTGGCCAGCATGCAGATCGACTGTCAACAGCCTGTCTACCCCAGCGACCGAGATGAGGTCAGCAACCAATTTAGCAGTGATCGGGGCACGCGGCGCAACCTTGCGATCCTGACGCGCGTAACCGAAATAAGGGACTACCGCATTAATCCGTGCGGCAGAAGCTCGCTTTAAGGCATCAACCATCACCAGCATTTCCATCAGATGGTTATTGGTCGGTGCACAGGTCGACTGGATCAGAAAAACATCGCACCCGCGTACATTATCGCCAATTTCAACCTGTATCTCACCGTCCGAAAAGGTATTGACCTTGGCGCTGCCAAGACCAACCGACAGATGCTCACAGATCTCCAGAGCCAAAGGCGGATTGGAGTTACCAGTGAAAATTTTAATCATATCTGCTCCAGCCTGAGGTTCTTTTCATTATGCAATCAAATAAAAAAGGGCAGTCATCAGTTACAACTTCATGACAGCTACAAGCATCAGGTTCGCCCTGAGACTCTTCATCAACCAGCGCGCAGGTTGTACCTGTAACAGCCAGGGCTGTCAAGTCCGGCGTTTCCAGGAGGCTTTCGGACTATCCGTGATCCGACAGGTTCCTAGAGTGGCTCAACAACAAAAGCCTTCCACGAATGATCGGCTGTCAACCGGCTGCACGCAACCTGAGCAGCCTCTCGCCCAGAAAAGACCCCGAACACACTAGCGCCACTGCCTGACATCAGGGTCCCAAGGGCTCCAGATGCACGCAAAAAATCTTTCATTTCGGCGATTTCGGAGTAACGTCCAGCCGTCACCGCCTCAAGATCATTATGCAGAGCCTTCAGAAGTTCGTCTGTCGTTGAAACCGAAAACCTCGGAAGGTTAGCCAGTTCGCGGCCTTTTGTCAACTCCAAATTTTGATAAACCCAAGCTGTCGAGACGGCAAAACCGGGGTTCAACAACAGATAGCAAACCTGAGGCAATTCGGGCAAGGGGAGCAAGTCCGTTCCTGTCCCCGTCGCCCAGGCTGGTCGCTCAAAAAGAAAGAAAGGAACATCCGCGCCAAGAGTTGCTCCAATTTCAAACAAACGCTGCCGAACAACGGCCCCACCACTCAGCGTGTTGAGCCCCGATAGAACCGCCGCCGCATCCGACGAACCTCCACCTAACCCGGCCGCAACGGGGATCTTCTTATCGATACGTATCGATACACGTCGTTCCAGCCCCGACTCTTGCAAAAATAGACGGGCTGCGGCCGCAGCGATATTCTCTCCCCCATCCAACTCAAGGCCATCACAGAAGACCTCAACCCCCGCCCCCTTCTCGAGCCTAATCTCGACCCGATCAAAAAGACTGATCCGCTGCATCGCCATGGCCAATTCGTGATAGCCATCCCGCCTGCGACCAAGCACATGCAGACAGAGATTAATTTTGGCCGGGGCCTCAATGACCAAGGTCTTCACAATGCAACTCCCAAGTAAGCGATCGCTACTAATTAACGACGTCAGTATCATCGTCCTTCCGAACAAACACTGTCAACCAGCTCCGACACAAAACAAACAAATGATTAGAATTCCAACTAAACATCGCCTGAAAAACTTCCTCCCCATCCAACAACGCCAAGAAAACCCAGCCCCATAACCAGGTTTTATCCTACAGTTATGACAAATACGTAAGTGGCGCATTTTGGCCACCTGTGGCCATCCCCGGCCACGGGTGGCCAAAATGATATAAGTTGCAAACTCTAACCTCGTCCGTATAGCCACAATTTATCCGTGTATTATCAGGATGTTCTAAATTCAACAAACAGTTTTCTATTAATGGCATCATCTTTGCCAACAACATAAGAATCCAGCGGATAAAATGCTTTTTGAAAAAGGGGCCCCTCGGCCGTTACACCTGAAGAGAATGAAGACATTTACGATGGCCTTGGTTAAAACAACGATCCTGCTCTTGGGAACCCTGCTTATTATATTCCCAGGCCCGACATTCGCTGATCAGGCCGTTATCAAGTTCAACCTGGGAACCGATCCTAGCGCACTGAAGAGTAAGGCTGGCGCTTACTTTAAACGGTTGGTTGAACAGAGATCGGCCAACCGCGTACAACTTGAAATAGTCCATGATGCGACACCAAAGAGCAGCGGGGGACTTATGGATGCCTTCACAAACGATCGCTTCCAGATGGCTGCACCGGACATCAGGATACTCGCAGGTATACACCCCCAGCTTAAGCTCTTCGATTTGCCGTTTTTATTTAAAAGTACCGCCCACCTCCACAGGGTTATAGACGGGCAGATCGGGGAGCAGTTACTCAAGGAGACCCGAAATAAAAAACTGTTCGCGCTCTTCTTCTGGGATAAGGGGTTGATGCAAATGGCCGCGAATCGTGCCTTGTTGACGCCGGAACAAGGATTAGGGCTCAAATTTGCGATCACAGGCTCCAAACTAAAGATTGATCAGTTCAACCATCTGGGTTTCCACACATATAAATGCCGAACGGGTCAGCTGTATACGAATCTCAAAAATGGAACACTCGACTGCCATGAAACCACCCTTACCACTTTTTACAACCAGGGCCTTGACAGTGTTCAATCAGACCTGACCCTGACTGAGCATAGCTTTACAGGCTATCTGATCGTCGCCAGCACCCCCTTCTGGGAACAATTACCGGCAGATCTAAAGGTGATCGTACAGGGCGCAATCAGGGAGGCTGCAGACTACACCCGTGAGATGGCCCGCGAGGCAGATCGTCAGGCATTCGAGCAAATCAGCACAACGGGTAAGACAGCATTGCACCGACTGACCCCGGACCAACGTAAACGTTGGCGACAAAGGTTCAGAAAAATATACCCGCGAGCATTTGATCGCATCGATTCAAACCTTGTTCTGCAAACACTTAAGCAATGAGGTAGAATCATAAAATCTGTTTCACTCAAATTCCCTTTTGTTGCCGTGTGGGCAACAAGAACTCAACCAATAAAGTAAGGAGAGAACGCATGTCAAAACGTAAGATGTTACTGATCGGCCTGGTTATGGCTGTAGCGCTGGTCGCTTCCGCTTCGGTCACGATGGCCGCCCCCATCATGATCAAATTTTCACACGTCGTAGCAGAGAACACCCCCAAAGGGCAGATGGCCAATAAATTCAAGCAACTGATCGATGAGCGCCTGGCGGGTAAGGTTGTAGTCGAGGTTTTCCCGAATTCACAGCTCTTCGGCGACAAGCAGGTTCTCGAGGCGATGCTGCTCGGCGATGTTCAAATGGCCGCTCCTTCCATGTCAAAATTTCAAAAATACACAAAATCTCTGCAGATCTACGACATGCCCTTCCTCTTCAAAAACATTGCCG
>JAKIUS010000244.1 GCA_021647445.1 Geopsychrobacter sp.
ACTGAAGATTCGTTGGTTGAATCGGGACTGGTCACAGGGACGCACGGTTTACGCGGCGACCTAAAGGTTCGCGCCCTTTCAGGTGACCCTCAGGCGCTGTTGACGGCCGAGGTTCTCTATCTTCGCACGCCGGATGGCCATTTGCGCAAAACGACGCCCTTGCGTCAGTCTTTGCACAAGGGGCTGGTTTTGTTGCGCCTTGTCGGGTTTGAATCCTTGACTGCGGTCGAGGGGTTAAGGGGTGGGAAAATTCTGTTGGATCAGGATTCTCTGCCGGCGCTTGATAAGGATGAATTCTATTGGCATCAGATCGAAGGGGCCTCTGTGATTGATCGCCAGCAGGGTGAGATCGGCGTGCTGAAATCGATGTTCACGACCGCTGCGCACGATAACTGGGTGGTTGAGGGTGCGTATGGTGAGGTGATGATCCCAGTGGTCGAGGCCTTCATTGTCAAGGTCGATGTACAACTTGGACGGATAGAGGTCGATCTGCCCGAGGGTTTGATCGGGACTGATACGTGATATTTGAGGTTTTAAGCCTCTTTCCCGAGATGTTCACCTCGCCGATGGAAGAGAGCATTCTCGGCCGCGCCATCCGTCAGCAGTTACTCGGATTGCGGGTGCATGATTTACGCGATTGGGCCGAAGGACGACATCTGCAGACCGATGATGCGCCCTACGGTGGTGGGGACGGCATGGTCATGAAGCCAGAACCGGTCGGTCGGGCCATAGATGCGTTGAAAAAGCAGTCTCCGCACCGTCGGGTATTGTTGATGACCCCGCAAGGGAAACCGTTTAAACAGCAGGATGCGGTTCGGCTTGCGCAAGAGGAGGGGTTGATCTTCCTCTGTGGTCGTTACGAAGGGTTTGATGAGCGGATTCGTCAATCGATGGTCGATGAAGAATTTTCTCTCGGCGATTTCGTCCTGACCGGCGGTGAACTCCCGGCGATGGTAATGATCGATGCGATTGCACGTCATCTGCCCGGAGTGTTGGGAAATGCAGGCAGTGCAGCTTCAGATTCCTTCGCTGACGGGCTGCTTGAGTACCCGCAGTATACGCGGCCTGCTGAATATCGTGGGATGAGGGTTCCTGACGTGCTGGTTTCCGGTGATCATGGCCGGATTGCAGACTGGCGACGTGAACAGCAGTTGTTGCGTACCCTTTTGCGCCGACCCGAGTTATTGGAAGCTGCGGATTTAAGCCCGCAGGACAAAACGATTGTCGAGAAATTGCAACGCGAGTTGCAGTAGTTGAGAATAGGGCGGTTTTATCCGCGCACTTAGTAAAACAAGCGTCTGTAAAACAGATTTTACACAAAATAAAGGTAACAGGGAGGAAGCAGGATGAATATCATCGATCAACTCGAAAAAGAACAGATGAAAAAGGATATCCCGATTTTTAAGGCGGGAGACACCTTGAAAATTCATGTCAAGATTACTGAGGGCGATAAGCAACGGATCCAGATCTATCAAGGCGTCTGTATTCGGCGGCGCAACCGTGGGCTCGGATCTTCGTTTACCGTACGCAAGATCTCTGGCAATGTCGGTGTTGAGCGGGTCTTTCCGTTGAACTCTCCCAGTGTTGCTCAAATCGAAGTTATACGCTGTGGACGTGTGCGTCGCGCCAAGCTTTACTATCTGCGCAACCTGCGCGGTAAGGCGGCACGTATTCCCGAGAAGCGGATGGTTTGATTCTAAATTTTTCGTTACAATTTGGCCCCGGCAATTTGCTGGGGCTTTTTTTTATCCAGCAGGTTATCAGCAACCAACTCTGATAGCCCGACAGATTGCTAGGGGCAGTGCGTATGACCAATATGGAGCTATTTGCCGAACCGGAGATTTCGACCCTGCATTTTGAACGGCTGGCCCAAAAACATGGATTTAGTGGTGTGGTCGGTATCGATGAGGCTGGACGCGGTCCCCTGGCCGGGCCGGTGGTGGCGGCTGCGGTTATCCTGCCTGAAACCTTTACGCTTGACGGCTTGACCGATTCGAAAAAACTCAGCGAAAAAAAACGTGAGAAGCTCTTTCCGCTTATTCGTAACCAGGCAAGAGCCTATGGAATCGGACTCGCCTCTGCTGTGGAGGTTGACCGAATCAATATCTTGCAGGCGACCCTGCTGGCGATGCAGCGGGCGTTGCAGAAGATCGGTACTCAGGCTGATTACCTGTTGATCGACGGCATAACGCCCTTGCCGGTTGAACTGCCGCAGCAGACCCTGAAAAAAGGCGATAGCCGGTCCCTGTCCATTGCGGCCGCTTCGATCCTGGCCAAGGTCGCGCGCGACCGGATTATGCTGCAACTTGATCGACACTATCCCGGGTATGGATTTGCCGGTCATAAGGGCTATGGAACCCTGGCACATCGGCAAGCGATTGCCGCGCGGGGACCGGTGGCCCCGCATCGTCTGACCTTTGGCGGGGTCAGGGAACATGTGCAAACGTCATGACCCAGGCGCGTCTTAATCTCGGGGCCTGGGGAGAAAATCAGGCGGTGGCATACCTCCAGCGGCAGGGACGGATGATCGTTGCGCGCAACTTTACGACCCCGGTCGGCGAGGTCGATATTATCGCCAGTTCTAAAAAAGAGTTGATCTTTATTGAGGTCAAGACGCGGCGTACTAATGCCTACGGGACTCCGGCTGAAGCGGTCGGGGTACGCAAACAACGGCAGATTATCCGTACGGCGCAGTGGTACCTCACTGCCCACAAGAGCCGTTTGCAGCCTCGTTTCGATGTGATTGGTGTGATGCCCGACGATGAGGGCGGCGCGCATATTGAACATTTAACCGCCGCCTTTGATCTGACTTAGTCTGATCTCCGCAAAATTTGGGTAAATGCCCCTTGCAGGGTATAATTGGGCGAGCGAGCCGATCAGGTCCTGTTCCTCGTCAGCATTCTTCCCTCCCTGAGGCATGAATGTGCCCGTTGACTTACTGGATGCTCAACTGGCGTTGCGTTCAAATAAACAGAATTTCAAGAAATGGCCGGGAGTGATTAGATGTCAATTGATTTGAAACAGTTGGGAATGCTGCGCATGGCAGTGGTCACGCCAGAATTGCGTGTCGCTGATGTCGCCTATAATCTGGCTGAGATCAAGAGCACTGCAAGGGATGTCGGTCATCAAGGGGCCTCGCTGGCCCTTTATCCAGAACTCAGCCTCAGCGGCTATACCTGTGCGGATCTCTTTTACGAGCACTTGCTGCAGCAACAGGTTGTCGAAGCGTTGCTTGATCTCGCCCGTTTCACGATTACTGATTGTCCCGCCTTGATTGTCGGAGCCCCTCTGTCCCAGGATGGTCGGTTGTTTAACTGCGCCGTCCTGATTGCCAATGGCGCAATTTGCGGAGTGGTGCCGAAAATATTTTTGCCGAATCGTGGAGAATTCTACGAGCAACGTTGGGTCTCTGCTGCGCATGAACGAACCCACGACCATCTTGATCTCGGTTGCGGAACAGTCCCATTCGGCGAAGATCTACTTTTTCAGGCGGATAATCATGTCGACCTTAAGGTTGGTATTGAGCTCTGTGAAGATCTTTGGGCGGTTGAGCCACCCAGCGGTTCGCAGGCGCTGGCCGGTGCCCCCCTGTTGTTGAATCTGTCGGCAAGCCCTGAAATCCTAGGTAAGCCTGATTATCGCAAGCAACTGGTTGCATCGCAGTCGGCGCGCTGTCTGGCGGCCTACGCTTATGCCTCGGCCGGGCCGAACGAATCGAGCACCGACCTGGTCTTCTCCGGGCATAGCCTGATTGCCGAGTATGGCCAGATTCTCACCGAAACACAGAGATATCGTTTTGATAGCCAGTGGGCCTTAGCCGACCTTGATCTGCAGCGTTTGAATGGTGAACGTCAACGGAACAGCAGCTTTAACAATGCCAAGCCGCAACGCAGTTATCGGGTGATTAATTTCACCCCCCCGCTGATCGCCGTTGAGGGGCTGTTGCGGCCTTTGAACAGAACCCCCTTTGTCCCGCCACTGGGGGCAGAACGTGCCGCCCGTTGTCAGGAGATTCTGGCGCTGCAGACCAGCGGATTGGCCAAGCGGCTTAAGCACACCGGCTGCAGAGATTTGGTCATCGGCCTCTCGGGCGGTCTT
>JAKIUS010000245.1 GCA_021647445.1 Geopsychrobacter sp.
GCTACCGAGCCGTCAAGCGTGATGCCCAGGGCGAGTTACTCCCCTTACGCGGCATTGCCGCTGGTTATCGGCTGCCGGAAGGGGTTCGCTTTCTCAACATCTATCAACCCCGACAGGGAGAACAGAGTCGTGGCGAAGTCACAACCACCTTCCTGCCCGGAGGCTGGCTGGAAGAAACCATCATCTATCTACAGGATGCCGATGAGCGCAAAATGAACTTGAGGCTGGCCCCCTTGACCGGACTGACCGAAATATTCGAAGGCTATCGGGATTTCAGATGAAAGATACCGGCAAATGCGATATCCGGGGATTCACTCTCCTTGAAGTCATGATCGCGCTGGCGATTATCGGAATCGCCCTGGTGGTCATTCTCGGTCTGACTCAGCGCAGTATTCTGGTGAATGAACAGCTCCAGCAGATCACCCGTGCCACCCTGCTGGCCAAACAGAAAATGGCTGAGATTGAACATGGCATAAATTCAGATTTTGATCGCAACCAGGGAATCTTTGTCAAACCCAACCAGTCCTACCGCTGGCAAATGATCACGACTCCGACGCCGATCATCGGCATTAGTCAAATCGACCTGAGCGTCCTATGGGGCAAAGAAGAAGAGAATGAACTGGTCACCCTGACCTCCTTTATCAAGGAGGGTCCGCTATGAACAGGCAGCAGGGTTTCACGCTCCTTGAGGTTTTAATCGCAATCGCCCTAGCTAGTATTTTGCTGACCAGTATTTACGGGGTGGTCTCTACCACTAGCGACGCCAAAGAAAAGATCGAAAGCCAGGGAGCCGCTCTCCATCTCGGCCGGGTATTGATCGCCCGCCTCGATCGGGAACTGCTCGGGCTCAACCTGGAAAACCTGGGTTCAACCCCAGCCTTACGTGGCGGGATAAACAGTCTGGGCGAAACCTATATCGAATTACTGACCAATTCGGGTGGCGGTCTGCGGCAGGCGACGCGCCAAATTTACTACCGACTTGGCCCGGACAAGGAAGGTCAGATGACACTCTGGCGTGCGGAGAAATCGTTCAACAGCCTACTTGCCGCACATGAAGAGAACCTTGCGCATGGCATCGATAAACTGAGTTTCTATTTTTTTGATGGTCACAGCTGGCGTAACGAGTGGAATAGCCTGAACAATGGTCAACCTATGTTGGTAAAGGCCGAATTCAGTCTGCAGGGGATTGGCGAGATGCCGCCCTTAGTGAGCGTATTCGATCTACCGCAAAGGCGGAAAACCCCATGAGAGTCGACAACGAGCGTGGCATGGTTCTCTTGCTGGTGCTGGTCATGGTGGCGCTGCTCAGCGCACTGCTGAGTGATTTTGCCTTTTCGACCCTGATCGACCTGCGCCTGACCGAACCCTTTCGCGATACCACCCGTGCCGAATATCTGGCCCGGGGCGGGATTACAGCAGGACGCATGATCCTACAGACCGACCGCAATGGCTATGACGCGAAAAATGATCCGCACGAACTCTGGTCCATCGGGGTGCAGGATTATCCACTGGCCGAAGGAGCGATCAGCATTAAGATTGATGATCTCGATGCCCGACTGTCGTTAAACAGCTTGGTGGATCAACAGGGCAATCCCAACCCGGTTTTTCGTGACCGTTTCATCCGCCTTGCCGAAGAATTGGCCCTCGACAACCCCAATGCCCTGGCCGATGCCCTGATCGACTGGCTTGACCCGGATCATGATGTCAACCCGGAAGGGGCCGAGGATGCGACCTATAGCGCCTATGACCCGCCCTATGAGGCGACCGACGGCCCATTGAGAAGCATTTACGAACTCGCTCTGATTCAAGGATTTGACAGCGAAACCGTTAAGAGAATAAGACCCTTCGTCAGTAGTTTCGGCGGAGGAAAACTCAACATCAATACAGCCAGCCCCGAACTGTTGCGCAGTTGGGATGCCGAAACCGGTGCTGCCATCGACGAACTTCTCGATCGGCGCAAAGAGGGGCCATTCAAAAGCCTCAACGATCTGCGTGACACCCTCGGGGTTGAAACCTTTACCGCATTGAATCGCAACCTCGACCTGAGGGTCGTCAGTTCCTACTATTTAATCGACAGTCAGGGGCAGGTTAACAATGGCACCCGTAGAATGCAGGCGATCGTCGCTAAAACAAATGATCAACTCCTCTGGCAAAAGGTGAACTGACCAAGATGCGTCGAAGGTACATTGCGTTACAACCCGGCCCTGAAAAGTGGAGATTTGCTGTCGCTGCCGGAGATGCGTCTACGGTCAGCCTGTTAAAGACGGGCGTTTTCAAACGGAATCCGCAGCAGCCCCTTGCAGAGCAACTCGCCGAACTTTTCGACCCCCTGCAAATGACTGATCGACTGGCTTGTAGCCTGCCTGGCCAGAGCTGCTTGCTGCGCTGGCTGGAATTCCCCTTTAGCGATCCGAGCAAGATTGCTGCCGCTATCCTACCCGAGATGAACGCTCAATTGCCGGAAAACCTGGGAGATCGCGTCGTCTTCCACCAGACGCTCGCCGCCGGAAAAGTCTTAGCCGCAGCAGTCAAAAAAGAACAGCTTGAAGATTGTCTCAGTCGCTTCGATGACAATCGTGAGCCCCTTGGATATCTCGGCATCACTCCTTGCTGTTATATAGCGGGATTGGAGTGGCCGCTAAACAGCCTGTTGCTGACGCTCGAAGATGAAGGGATAGCTATCAGTCGGATTGAAGAGGGCCACATAACAGACCTGCGCTACCTGCCAGGAGCAACTCAAGACGAAGAACTCAAGATTATTCAGCAGGCACAGCTTCTCGCCCACAATGGTTCTGCCCTAATGCGAATACGCTTGTTAGGCCTGGCGACAGATAGCCGATTGGCGCAGAAGCTTGCAGACGCCGGTTTCGAAATAGATCCCATCCTGCTCAATTCGGCTGAAGGAACTGTCGCAGATGAATTGAGTAGCGTCGCCAGCCTCGCCATTGCCGCCGTGAAAGCCGGAACGCAACAACTAAACCTGCGATCAGGCTCCTACGTGCTAAAAAATGACTGGCAGGCATTAAAAAGGCGGGCAGTTTGGGCAGCGGGACTTCTGCTACTCTCCCTCACGATTTTCACAGGTAGCGGCTACCTGCAGTATCGGCAGCGGACAACAGAACTCCATGCTCTGCAGCAGCAGATGAAAGAACTCTACCACCAGCAGTTTCCCACTGAAAGATTACGGGTTGCTCCTTCTTTAATGGTGCAATCCAAGCTGAAGGAACTGCAGAAAAAAAGCTCCCGCTTTGGATCGAATACACCGAAGGCATTGCCGACTCTACTGGCTGTCTCAAAAAGTATTGGGGCAAAGATTAAGGTTGATGTGCGTGAATATCTTCAGAATGATGAAGGGCTGCGCCTCTCCGGCACCACCGAAAGCTTTGATGCCGTGAGCCGCCTGCTCACCAATCTACAGAAAAACCCTCAATTTGAAGAGGTCCGTATCCTTGACAGCAAACAGGCGGTTGACGGCAGTCGCGTCGATTTTCAACTTCAAATCCTGTTGAAACCAACAAAAGGCGAATAGAGATGGGCGGATTCAATCAAGAAAAGCACCTTAAACCTCTGCTCGCAGTTATCCTAGCGGTTTTACTGCTGGGTGGCGTCTTGCTCTACAGCAGCTACCAACAAAACCTTCAGCGTCTTGATCGTAAGATCACTGCGGCACGCAAAGAACGGGTCCAGCTTAAAAAGTCGCTGCAGGAATACCGTCAACTGGAAAACAGGCTGCGCAGGATCAAACAAAAAAACCCCAATGCGCCGCGCACCAATTTGATCTCTACGGTCGAAAATGCCAGCCAACAGATCTCGGCACGCAGCCAGTTAATTTACGTACGTCCACAACCAGACAAGATTCGTGATGATCTGGTTGAAGAAGGGGTTGAAATTAAACTGGAGAAACTAAAACTGCACCAACTAGTTGAACTTCTTTACCAATTTGAAAACAATAACCAGCATATCAAGGTTTCTCAATTGCGCATTCGCACCCGTTTCGACAATCCACAACAGCTCGACACCTCGATTATCCTGAGTCGGTTCAACGAGGAGCACTGATGAAACCCGCTAAACCCAATCGGGCGCGAACCCTGTTT
>JAKIUS010000246.1 GCA_021647445.1 Geopsychrobacter sp.
CTTCAATCGCTTCCGTTCCTGTCCTATCTGCTGGGCCAGAGCTTCGGTCGCACTCTCAGCCAACCAGCTCTCCAGCTGTTGTTGGTAACCGAAGAGCTTTACCTGATATTTGGTCAGGGCCCCCAGGTTACTGGTAATAAAGCCCATCGGATTATTGATTTCATGGGCCACCCCAGCCGCCAACTGACCGATACTTGCCATCTTCTCCTGCTGAAAAATCTGCGCCTGGGTCTGCTTGAGCTGCGCGTAGGCCTGTTGCAGATCGACCGTCATCTCCCTGCTTTCAGCCAGGGCAATCCCCAGACGGGCATAGAGTTTGCGGATGGTATCGGCCAGGGGGCCAAATTCTGGATGGGTCAAAAAGGGCTCCAGTTTACGGGTTTCGTTGGCAATTTCGAGATCGAGGTCCTGCTCATGACTGTCAGGCACCGACAGGTCCGCTGTCACCCGTTCCAACGTCACCAAAACTGCAGTACTACGATGAACCAGCAAGATCCCGATAAGCGCAGCAACAATACTCCCGGTAACAACGAAGAACAGAATCTGCTGCCTGGTCGTCTGCAAGGCCGAAAAGGCCTCTGCGGCCGTCTGCTGACAACCGATGATCCAGTCACTGCTCGGAATCGGATGATAAGCAGTGAGCATCTTAATCCCTTTTGAATTGACGGTCTCGACCGCGCCGGTAAATCCACCGAGGGCGGCATCGAACATTTTGTTGGCCCCGACCGGCACATCCCGCGTCAACACCCGATCGTCCCTAGGATGCAGGATCATCAACCGGCTGTGGTCATAAACATAACTATAACCGGTCTTGCCGATCTTCTGCTGCCGCAGGTGACCAAGGGCACTCTCGGCCAGCAGTTGCGCCGAACAACCAAGAACCCCCAGGGGTTTGCCATTTTCATCGGTCAAATAGGCCGTGAAGGTCAACACCGCCTTACCACTGCGCGCCGAACGGTAAGGCTGTCCGACAATGCCAGTTTTGGCCTTCATGGTCGCCTTGAAATAAGAACGATAACCGAAATTCATACCTCTTTTGCCCGGATAGGGTGGATAGTCAACCAACAGTTCACCGCTGGCCGACAGGATAAAAAAACCATTTTCAAACACCGGGAAATCCCGCATGACTCTGTTCAGCATCTCTTCAACCCGCTTGTACTCCCCAGCTTTCAAGGCATCCTTCGGGATCATCCTTCCGATGTGTCGCGCGGCCGAAAGCTGGGAGCGCAAATAATTACTGATACTTTCGGCGCGTGCCAAGGCGATTGATTCGAGAGAATCAAAGGTCGTCCGACGGAAGGAGTCTTCAAAATACTTCAAAAAGAAGAAACCACTCGACCCCAGACTCAACGCAACGACCAGCACAAAACTGAGCATGACCTGGGTACGTAATGTCATCCCTCGGCCTCCAGCTCTGCGATCCCTGGCCGCGGGAAAACCAGGGTAAAGGTGCTGCCAACCCCCAATTCAGACTCAAGCCTGATCTCACCGCCATGCTTCTTGATAATATCGAAGCTGATGCTCATCCCCAGGCCTGACCCCTTGCCGACCTCCTTGGTGGTAAAGAAGGGTTCAAATATCTTCTGCTGATGTTCTTTTGAAATGCCACAGCCATCATCGCTAATCGCGACATACTGATTTTCCTCATCCTGCCAGGTCTTGATGCGGATCGTCCCCTGCTTGCCGATTGCGTGAGACCCGTTGATCAGGATATTCATAAAGACCTGGTTCAATTGCTGCGGCAGGCAGCGCAAAGAGTCAAGATCGGCGAAATCCTTCTCAAGGGTGACGCTATATTTCAACTCGTTCCAGATAATGCTGATGGTGCTTTCAAGGCAATCGTTAAGATCGGCCTGCTCGACTTCGGCATGATCAACACGTGAAAAGCTCTTGAGATCGAGGACAATTTTCTGCACCCGACTGGCCCCCTCCAGCGACTCGGCAATCAAATCGCTACTATCCTCGAGTACAAAATCGATCTTGAGCTTCTTGCGACGGGCCATCAAATCTTCGCGCTGCGACTCCGAGACATCACTCTGGAGCAAACGATCCTGGTCACTCAGGTACTCTTCAAGTTTCTGCAGATACTTACCGAGGCTGTTGAGGTTGCTGCCGATAAAACCCATGGGGTTATTGATTTCATGGGCGACCCCGGCCGCCAACTGGCCGATGGAGGCCATCTTCTCATTCTGCAGCATCTGCGACTGGGTCGATTTAAGTTCATCATTCGCCTGCTTGAGGTGCCGGGTCTGCTCTTCAACCATCTCTTCGAGACTGTCATTTAAAAAGAGCATCTGCTCTTCGGCCATCTTGACATCAGTCAAATCGAAGAGCGCACCCGAAATACCACACAGATTCGCGTCGGTGATACAGGGGGTCAGCAATAACTGAAACCAGCGATATTCCCCGTCATGGCGCTGCAGTTGCACTTCACGGCTCAATTTTTTAGGCGTTTCGAGCATCTGCGCCAAAGCCTTTTGCACTGCGTTCCGTTGGGCCTCATGAATCGCCGTCAACGCCGAGGTCGGGAAGCATTCTACCCCGGTATAACTGCGCCACTCCCGGTTCGACCAGATAAGCGCTCCCTGTGCATCTAACGCCAGCAGCAAAACCGGTGAGTTTTCGGCCAATGCGCCAAAATCGGGTTCAGACATCGCAGGCCTCCGCCTCTGTTGCTACACCTTCACGCGGCAGCACAATAGTGAAGGTAGTACCAACTCCGAGTTCACTCTCCAGTTCGATACGCCCGCCGTGGCTCTTGATGATCTCGTAACTGATACTCATACCCAGACCGGTCCCCTTGCCGACATCCTTGGTCGTAAAGAAGGGCTCGAAAATCTTTTGTCGAATATCGGCTGGAATCCCGCTACCATCATCCCTGATTTCAACATACTGATTCTCCTCATCCTGCCAGGTGCGTACCCGGATGATGCCCTTCTTTTCGATCGCCTGAGCAGCATTAATCAGAATGTTCAGAAAAACCTGGTTGATCTGTTGCGGATGACAGAGCAGCGGATCGAGTTCGCCGAGGCACTTCTCCATACTGACCTTATACTTCAATTCGTTCCAGGCGATGCTGATGGTACTCTCGAAACATTCGTTCAAGTTGACCCTGCTCACCTCGGCCTGATCAACCCGCGAAAAACTCTTGAGATTCTGCACAATCGTTTTGACCCGTTCGGCACCATCCAGCGATTCTTCGATCAGCTCACGACCATCTTCAAAGATAAAGTCAATCTTCAGCCGCTTCTGCTGCGCCTGCAAATGCTCCAACTCTTCCGGGGTTAATTTTTCTTTCAACAAAAGTCTCTGCTCTTCAATCCCGCGCTTGAGACGATCCAGATATTTGCCCAGACTTTGTAGATTACTGGTAATAAACCCCATGGGGTTGTTGATTTCGTGGGCAACCCCGGCCGCCAACTGGCCGATGGACGCCATCTTTTCTTGCTGGAGGATCTGTGACTGGCTGGCCTTGAGTTTCTGGTAGGCCTCATCAAGTTCCCGATTTTTACTCTCGATAGCATCGTTGACCTCACGCAGTTCAGCATTTAGCGCAAAGGCATTATCGAAGGCGGCCTCCATTTCACGCTCAGCGCGGATCCGCCGGCTGTTGTCCTGACAGACAATGACGTATCCATCAATTTGATTCTGCTCAGCATAAAGAGGGCTGGCCGAAAGAGAGAGGGCCAGTTTTTCTCGATTTTCACGAGGCAAAAAGACATCCTCCGCCTCCAGCTTGTGCTGTTTGAGCAGACGTTCATACCAATCGTTCTCCCCGTTTTTGCCCCTATAAAACTCGTTAATTTGTCGGCCAAGAACCTGTTTTTCCTCAACGCCGAAACACTCCTTGACGGCACGGTTGATCAGGAGCAATTCCCCGCTGGCGGAAATGACCATCAGCAGATCGTGGACCGAATTCATAATATGATCAAAATAATCGCGCGAAACCGTGGTCTTCTCCAAAGAGAGCTGCATCTGGTTAAAGGCCCGCCCCAGTTCACCCACCTCGTCTTCACAACTGATATCGATCGCCTCCTGACGATGGCCGGCGGCGATGGCGCGGGCCGCCCGCCCCACACGCTTGCGTG
>JAKIUS010000247.1 GCA_021647445.1 Geopsychrobacter sp.
ATCTTCGATCGCAGTCTGCGGATCGATCTTGATGTCTATCTCTGGGATTTTGCGAGCGGAGAAATTCTCTGAATATCAGGATGCTGTTTCCTCTAATGTTGCGATCCTGTCTGATGTGTTTTGCTGTCGGGTCAGCATCTTTAATCTTAATCCGGCCATAATTGCCGTTATGAGCAGCAGCGCAATTAAAATGCTGACTCCGTTCCAGCCCCAGGCGCTGTAGAAGAAGCCGCCACCGGTTCCCGAAATACTCGAGCCCAGATAATAAGAGAAGAGGTAGAGCGATGATGCTTGGGCGCGAGCTTCTCCGGCGAGCTGTCCAACCCAGGCCGAGGCGATGGCGTGGGTGCCGAAGAAGCCGATGGTGAAGATCACGATGCCGAGAATAACCACTGAAAGTTGCATGAACATGCTGAGGAGCAGGCCGCTCAACATGATCGCGAGGGAGCTGAACAGCACCGGACTTTGGCCGAAGCGGTCGACCAGTCGTCCCATCAGGCTGGAACCTCCCGCTCCAAAGGCGTAGGCGAGGAAGATCAGTGCCACCTGTGCCTGGTTCAGGTGAAACTCAGGCCCGAGCAGGCGGAAACTGACATAGTTGTAAAGGGTGACAAAGCCGCCCATGCAGGTGAATGCGAGAAAAAATAGACACTGCAATCCGGGATTACACAGGTGGCTGCAGAGAGAAGAGGTCAGTTTGCCCAGATGCAGAGATCGGCGGGTAAAATTGCGGGAAGGAGGCAACAGTCGCCAGAAGAGTAGGGCGAGCAGCAGGCTGAGGAGTCCGATGCCGGTGATGGCGACTCGCCAACTAAAAAGATCGGTCAGCCAGGCAGTTAAAATTCGCCCACTCATGCCGCCACAGGCATTACCCGCGATGTAGAGCCCCATGGCGCTGCCGATCGCTTGTGGTTCGATCTCTTCGTTTAAGTAGGCCATTGCCACCGCCGGTACTCCGGCAAGGACGACTCCCTGCAGCAGGCGCAGAGCCAGTAACCCTGGAAGCGCAATATGGCTGGCGCTCACCAGCGCCAGCAACGCGGCCATGATGACTGAAATTCCCATCAGTCCACGACGTCCCAAGGCATCCGAGAGGCTGCCGGAGAGCGGTAGTGTCAAGGCCAGAGCGAGGGTCGCAAATGAAAGGGAGAGGCTGGCGGTTGCCGGTGAAATATTGAATTCTGCAACCAGGTTTGGAAAGAGCGGTTGAAAGGCATAAAGGGTTGAGAAGGTCACGAAACCGGCAAAAAAAAGCGCCAGGTTGGCGCGTCGATAATCCCTGCTGCCGCGTTTGATGAAGTTGTTGTCTGACATCTGTACTTTACGCTTTCTGTTTTTAGATCTGAATTTTAACCGTTTCACAGTCTATGTCAGGATCAATAATAAGGGAATATTGCTTGGCTAATTGATGGGGTAAGCAGAGGGGGTTGAACGCTGTCGGGGTGGCGTGTCTGATCCGCAGTAGTGGCCGATTTTGTGCCCACAAAATTCACAACAGCCTTTAAGGATATGGTTATTGCCGATGACAAAACCGGTTCGGTCGATGAGGGTTTTGCCGCATCCTGGGCAGAGGGTATTCTGGCCCGGATGGCCGGGCACGTTACCGACGTAGATGTAGCGCAGGCCGTTTTTAAAGCCGATCTCCCGCGCGCGATTGAGGGTTTCAACCGGAGTCGCAGGTTCGGTTAATTTGTAGGCAGGATGGTAACGGGTGACATGCCAGGGGATATCGGGGCCGAGGTTATGGACAATCCAGCGCGACAGGCCGTCGAGTTGGGCCTGTGAGTCGTTCCAATTGGGGATGATGTTGGTGACGATTTCAAGGTGTGCCCCCGCTTTGAAGGCGATGCGGGCATTCTCGAGCACCTGGGCCAGCAACTTGCGTCCGGTCAGGCGTTGGTAGAGTTCTTCGCTGAACCCCTTGATATCGAGTCGATAGACATCAACATAGTTAAGCAGACTTTTTAAGGCGGTCGGATTGATCATCCCGGCGGTGACCATGACGTTGAAGATGCCAGCTTGTTTGGCCAGTCTGGCGGTGTCGAGCAGGTATTCAAACCAAATACTCGGCTCGTTGTAAGTGTAGGCGATCACCTCGCAATCGCGTCGTCTGGCCATCGCGATCACCTGTTCCGAGGGGAGATCCTGAAGATGTTCGTCCTCTACTGTGGCGTCTTGGTGAGAGATCTGCCAATTCTGGCAATGCTGGCAACGCAGGTTGCAGCCGAAGGTCCCGATAGAGAGGGCTGACGCGCCCGGATAAAAATGGTGCAGGGGTTTTTTTTCGATGGGATCGACGGCGATGGAGATCACCTTGCCGTAGGTCAGAGCGAAGAGACGCCCCTCGATATTCTTTCGTACCCCACAGTACCCAGTCTGCCCCGCTGAAATAACGCAATTATACGGGCAGAGTTGGCAACGGACCCTGTTGTCTCCCAACTTTTCATAGAGGAGTGCTTCTTTCATCGAATTTACTCCCTCGTCTCATTCGCTTCTCATCTCATCTTATCTCCTGATTAGTATCAATCTTCCGCTTTACTGTAGGAGCGACTTCAGTCGCGAATGATGGTGTAAAAAACTAGCTGTTGCGTCAAATATTCGCGGATAAATCCGCTCCTACACGAGCTGGAAACAAGTAGCGGAAGATTAGTGCTAATCAGATCTTATCTTAACATCACTCTTGTTTTCTGCGAGGCTGCGAGAATTCTGTATTTTAAAATAATATAATCGTGCCGGAATCTGTTAGCCAGCAAAGTACGATGGTTTGTAGCATATAGCTATGCAGCCAACAAGCTGACTTTATGATTAGCGATAAAACATGAGTTGATTCTTTTGTTATTTGTGGCATGCTTGATTTGTCTTGAGTTAGCGTGGCAAAGTATTGAAAGGAGAGATTAGATGTTCGGAGCAGACACGGCACGTCCTGAATTTGCGCGCACCACGTTGGTGGGCCTGACCATCGCATGCCCACGCGGAGAGGAATCGGCGGACTGTCCCTTGTATAAGATGAGGCAACGGACTTTCGCTGAAAAAATCGAATGGGTAAAATCGTTGTCTGATACTGAACTGTCTGCGGCTTATGGGGCTCATTGTGCTTGTCTGGAGTCCGACAGGGATTTTTGGCTGATTTATAGTAAGGAGTTTCATGCACCTTGTAGTGATCTATGGCTGGCAGAAAGAAGATACTGAAGTTTCCAACCTGATTGCCGCGACCCTTGGTATTCTGGTTTTCGAAGCCAGGCAGCGGGTGGCCTGTGGCAGCCCAGTGGTGCTTGGCAGTTTTTCAGATTCTCAACAGGCTAAAGGGCTAGCGGATAGGTTGGCCGAGAACGGAGTCCCTGCCCTGGTCATTGATTCCCAGTCCCTGCGTAATGGCCCTCCACCGTGTTTGGCGCGTCGATTTATGTTCGGCGCGCAATCCCTTCAGATTGAATTCATAGATGCCGAATCCATTAAGCTTGACTATGCTCGTGTCGATCTGCTGCTTTGTGCAACCAGTATTGTTGGAGAGATGCCGACAGAAACTACAGAGATAAAGCGTAAGTTCAGTCTTGGCAAGACCCTGCTCGCCGGCGGGGTGCCGATGACCAAGAAGGTGACCTTGAAAACAAAATCACGGATAGTGGAACCTGATGAGACCCTTTGGATGTACGCACAGGGTCAGGCTCCCGTTGCCTTTAACCGAGCCATGCTCAAGTATGATGGCCTCGGTGACGCCATGCAGATGACCAGAACTCTTAATTTTACTTACCTAAAGCAGGAATTGCGACGTTTGACACCTCAGGCCATTTATGATGACCGCCTGCTCGAAAAACCCCGGTTGGCCCGTCTGCTCGGTCCTTCATTGTGCCCTGAGACCGACCTTGATCTGGCCTTTGAAGTCCTCTCACGAACCCATCTCGAAAGAGGCTGAATACTTACGGCCTTTTTTGCTTCTCTGATAATTCATTCGTGGTCCTGATTAGTATCAATCTTCCGCTTTACTGTAGGAGCGACTTCAGTCGCGAATGATGGTGTAAAAAACTAGCTGTTGCGTCAAATATTCGCGGATAAATCCGCTCCTACACGAGCTGGAAACAAGT
>JAKIUS010000248.1 GCA_021647445.1 Geopsychrobacter sp.
ACTGAAAACCCTGTCGCGCAGAATAGGAGGCCAGCGGAAAGCGGCTCATGGTCTCGGTTCCGCAACCGAGTACCAGGTTGGCCTTGCCGAGGGCGATCTGCTCTGCGGCCTGTCCCAGTAGCTCCATCCCCGAACCGCAGATGCGCTGGGTCAGGAGCGCGGTGCTCTGCAGTGGCGCACCGCTGTAGAGGGCAATATGGCGCGGCAGAAAGAAACAGTCGGCGCTGGCTTGTCCGATATTGGCGACGATGGTCTGATCGATCTCCCCGGCGGGAACCCCCGCAGCGTCGATTGCGGCGCGACTGGCCAGGATACCGAGGTCGGTCGGTGAAACCGTCGAGAGACTGCCGGTATATTTGCCGAAGGGGGTGCGCTTGCCTTCAACCAGATAGATATCCTCAAATAGCGCGCCGCTGCCTGCTTGCTTGTCGTAAAAACCCTTTACGCTTGCTTTCATGATCGCTCCTTCAAATGTAGAATCTGTTCTGCCAGATAGCCTTACTTGCCGATATAGTTCGGTCTCTGTCCGCTCAAGATACTCGATAATCCGGTTTGTGCATCCTGGCTGGCGAAGATGTTTTTTAAACCGTTGAGTTCCAGTTGCAACCCGTCCTGCAGATCGAGGGCCATCCCTTGATCGATCAAGGTCATCGCCGTCTTCAGCGCTAAGGGTGCCTTGCGGCTTAAGCCCTTTGCCTGTTTCTCAAACCCTTCACGCTTGAGTAGCGGATGGTTGAGATCTCCGTCGAAGAGCGCGAATGCGGCCTCGTCGGCACTCTCTGCCGTGCGTCCGGCCTGGGCTTTTTCGATGGAGACTGTGGCCAGTTCGCGCCAGTCAAGGACCGGATCGATGACCGCGTCGATCAGCCCGAAGGCGTAGGCTTTTTTGGCGTTGACAAATTGGCCGCTGGCGATCAACTGCTTGGCGCGTGCGACCCCGATGAGACGCGCAGCCCGCTGGGTACCGCCGAGACCGGGGTAGATGCCGATGCCGGTCTCAGGGAAGGCCAATAGTGATTTACGCGTGCCGATACGATAATCACAGGCCAGCGCCAGTTCCAGACCGCCACCTAAAGCCAGACCGTCGAGGTAGGCATAGGTGGTCTTGCTTGAGGCGCTGATTTTGTTCAATACCTGTTGGCCAAATTCGGTAAAAGTCTGAATGCGCTCAAGATCGTCGGCCGCCATGGCATCGAGGAAAAACTTGATGTCGGCCCCGGCGATAAAGGCTTTTCCCTTGCCGTGGATAATGATTTTCTTGATGTCGGCCCGTGCATTTAAGTTGTCGATGCAGTGGTCAATCTGACTCATGACCTGCTCGCCGAGGGGATTCATGCGATCCGGAAGATCGAGGATGATAAAGCCGGTCTCATCGACCACTTCGCAGGTCACCCAATCCAGTTGCAGTTTGTGACTTTTACTGGCATCCGCCAGGCAATTCGGCAACGCCAGCTTCCAGATCGAAAAGACGCTTTCGACCATCTCTTTGACCTGGCCGACACCCAATTTTTGCAACAGCTCGAAGGGGCCAACCGGCCAGCGCAGGCCGGCACGTGCGCCGAGATCGGTGGCAGTGGCATCGACAACGCCCTCATCGACCATCTGCGCGGCGACGCCGAGACTGGCACCGACCAGGCGGCGGGTGACGACATCGGCCTGATCCGCACCATTATTTAAGAGAGCGGTCTCTGCGACGTTCCAATCTTGCTTGGCTTCCACTTGCCGGCACAGAATCTCGGCCGGGGCATAGAAGGGACCAAGTTCGCCCGCCAGCCCATCAGCGGCGTGCATGGCGATCGGTACCCCGGTGGCGTTCATCAGAGCAAAGGGCCCCATGCCGACGCCGAAGACCTCACAGGCGATGCGGTCGATAAAAGCGATACTGCCGAAGCCCTCCTCATAGAGACGAGCCGCCTCATTCAACCAGGGGACGAAGAAACGATTGACCGCAAAGCCGGGCGCATCTTTGACCAGGATTGGGGTCTTGTCGTAGTAGGTGTAAAAATTTTCCAGCGCCGTGACGATTTCTGGCGCCGTCTGTTTGCCGGGGATGATCTCGACCAGTTTGTTCTTGGCCGCATGGAAGAAGTAGTGGACGCCGAGCACCCGTTCAGGGGTCTTAAGTTCGGCGGCGATTTCACTGATCAAAAAGGAGGAGGTGTTGCTGGCGAGGATGCAGTCGGGATTGACGACCTTCTCCAGTTCGGCAAAGAGGCTCTTTTTGACCGCCAGGTTTTCAAATATGGCTTCGACCACCAGATCGGCCTTGGCCAGTTCACTCTGGTCAGTGGTGCAGTGCAAACGGCCGAGAATCTCATCGAAAGCGGTTTGGTCGATAAGTTTACGCTCTAAGGCTTCCCCCAGGGATTCGCGTACATGACCAACTCCCCGATCGAGGTACTCCTGTTGCTGGTCGACCAGAATGACCGGCAGACCCTTCATGACAAAGTGTTGTGCAATCGCCGAACCCATTGTGCCAGCGCCAACCACGCCTACAGTTGCAATCGGTTTCATTTGCTTACCCTCTTTGGTTAAAATTATGAGATTCTTATCAATTCGTCGTTTTACATTTCGCACAGCGAAACTAACTTTCATTCCCCGTAAATCCTATCCAACAACACACTGTTTGTAAATATTTTTCTTTCCAAAAAACAGTGCGCCGCGAGTTGAGGGTTCATCTTGTTGATATTATAGAGAAAGAAAATATATATTTTAGAAATATGTCGCTAGATTGACCGCTTGAAAGGAGTAATGACTCAAGATTTTGGTTATTTAAATTTCGCATTGCGAAACTAACTTCCAGAAAAACATCGTTTTAGTCCTTGACAGGCCTGCCCATTTTCTATAGAGCTAAAAAGCATGCAGGATCTCCATCAGTAAAAATGACATAAGTAGATCGGGGCCGATTTGATGTCTTGCGTTTACATCAGGGTCTTAGCGTCCGCCTGGAGAGATGGATTTATGAATGAAATCAGCGACAGTGCCATGACCGATGACAGTCAACACCGTCTTGAGTTGACCGCGTCTTTCGGCCTCGATGCCGTGGATGGCGGCAAAGATCGGCAGTTTGTTACGGCCTTAGCACGCGGACTCGAGGTTCTGCGTTGCTTCAAGCCGCGCGATCGCCACCTGGGCAACCAGGATATCGCCGAGCGCACCGGTCTGCCGAAGCCGACCGTCTCTCGCCTGACCTACACCCTGACCCGCATGGGTTACCTCTATCACGATGAAAAGCTGGGTAAATATCAACTCGGCACCGGGGTGCTCTCCCTCGGGTTTTCGCTGCTCACCAATATGGACGTATTGAAGATCGCGCGGCCCTTAATGCAGGAGTTGGCGGATTATTCTCACACCGTGGTTTCGGTCGGTACCCGCGATCGCCTCGGTATGATCTATCTCGATGGCCGCCACAGCACCGAGGCCACCGTCTCTTTACGCCGTGAACCGGGAACCCGGGTACCGATTGCCACTACCGCTATGGGCCGGGCTCTGCTCTGCGGCTTATCTGAAGCCGAGCGTGATCAGTTGATGGATGATATCCGTCGTCGGAACCCCGCTGAGTGGACGACCCACAAGGCCGGGATCGAACAGTCGTTGCGCGATTATCAAGAGCGTGGCTTCTGTCTGTCCATCGGTGACTGGCGCAGCGATGTCAATGCGGTCGGCGTACCGATGCTGCCGATTGCCGGGTCGCGACTCTTAACCTTCAACTGCGCTGCACCCTCATTCGTCCTGCGGCAGCACATGCTTGAGGACGATATCGGTCCCCGGCTGGTGAATCTGGTCAGGACCATCGAAGCGGAAGCGGCTCGTTATTAGCTGTCCATTACACAAACCATGAATTGAGTTCAAGTGTGTGAGCTGTTTACCTAATCAAGAACAAAGCTGTAAATGACGCTGCTGAAAATCAAGGAGCAACAAATGACCGATTCGACTGAAATGACAGATTATATGGGCCTGCAGAGCTTGCTGAGCGACGAGGAGAAGCTGGTGCGGGAGACCGCGCGAAAATTCGTCAACGAGCAGGTGTTACCGATTATCGATGAATGCGCCCAGACCGAAACCTTCCCCAGGCAGCTG
>JAKIUS010000249.1 GCA_021647445.1 Geopsychrobacter sp.
GCAGTGTGACCACTCCCTGCCAAGACCGGGGATGGCATTGAGCGGTTGCTCGCTGAAATTGAACCCTTCCTGTCTGAAGGCCCCCGTTACTTCCCTGATGATATGATTACCGATCTGCCCGAGCGATTTATCGTCGCCGAGATGATCCGTGAGAAGGTCATGCGACGCACACGGGAGGAGATCCCCTATGGGGTGGCGGTTCAGGTTGAAACCTTTACCGAGAAGCCGGAGAAGAATCTGGTCGTCATTCAGGCGATGATTCATGTTGAGCGGGACAGTCACAAGCGGATTCTGGTCGGTAAGGGCGGACGGATGATCCGCGATCTTGGTCGGGATGCCCGTAAGGAGATCGAACGTTTTCTAGGGACCCGGGTTTTTCTTGAACTTTTTGTCAGGGTCGACCAAAATTGGAGCCAGAGTGAACGGATGCTGCGCGAACTCGGTTATGAATAAGGATATCAAAATCTGATGTTGCCTGTTGTTGCTATTGTTGGTCGACCAAACGTTGGTAAGTCGACCCTGTTTAATCGCATTATTGGTCAGCGCAAGGCGATTGTTGAAGACTTCGCCGGGGTTACGCGCGACCGCAATTATGCCGAAGTCAAACGTTATGAAAAGCCCTTCCTGCTGATCGATACCGGCGGCTTCGAACCGGCAAGCAGTGATCGACTCTTGTCGCAGATGCGTGAACAATCACAATTGGCCATTGAAGATGCTGACATTGTTATTCTATTGATGGATGTGCGCGCCGGGCTCACCCCTTCTGATATTGAGGTTGCCGAGATGCTGCGCAGGGTCAATAAGCCGGTGTTCTTTGTCGCCAATAAGGTCGATGGGGATAAGCAGGAGATCGCCGCAGCAGAATTATACGCGCTGGGTGTTGAGAAGATCTACTCCCTCTCCTCGGCACATGGCCGCGGAGTTGGCGAATTGATGGATGATATTTTTGAACTCATGCCGCATACCCCGCAGCCTGATCCTGAAGGCGAGGTGCGGTTGGCCGTAATCGGACGTCCCAATGTCGGCAAGTCTTCACTGGTTAATCGTCTGCTCGGCTTTGAACGGGTCGTGGCGAACCCCACCGCCGGGACCACGCGCGACAGTGTTGATACCCCCTTTGAACATGATGGCCAGCGTTATGTGCTCATCGACACTGCGGGCATTCGGCGCAAGGGGAAGGTCAGCCAGACCCTCGAAAAATACAGTGCGATTCAGGCCCTTAAGGCGATGGATCGCGCGCACGTCGTGTTGATGTTGATCGATGCTGAAGAGGGGGTTACCGACCAGGATCTATCGGTGGCCGGTTACGCTTACGAACGTGGTCGTGCTTTGATTCTGGTCGTTAATAAATGGGATATCCCCGAAAAGGATACCCATACCATGAAGCGTTATCTCGAAGAGGTGCGCCGTCGCTTCAAGTACCTGCCCTTTGCGCCGGTGCTCTTTGTTTCGGCCCTGACTGGTCAGCGGATCGATAAAATTATGCCGATTGTCGGCCGTGTTTTTGGTGAATTTAATCGCAAAATAACCACGTCTGAACTAAATTCTGTCCTCGAAGAAGCGATTGTTCGGCATCCGCCACCGATGGTTAAGGGGCGTAGAATAAAGCTTTATTATGCGACTCAGACCATGGTCAGGCCACCAACATTTACCTTCTTTACGAATACGCCCGATGGCATTCATTTCTCTTACGAACGCTATTTGCAAAATTCGTTTCGCGAGGCCTTTGGCTATGAAGGGGTGCCGATTCGGCTCAAATTTCGTGGTCGAGATAAAAAATGAGAAACCAATAATAAACTTTACTGTTGCGCCCCTCTCGGTTATTTTGCGTTAGTATTGATCAATGGCTTGAATTGGTTCGGTCTGCTTGAAAAGGATTGGCATTAAAGATGGGTCTGGTCGGCAATCTTGAGGATCTGGGGCTCGGCGACATATTGCAGATCGTCAGTCTCAGCAAAAAATCAGGGGTTCTGCTGTTGTCCAGTGGGCAGCATGAAGGGTTGATTGCTTTTACCGATGGTCTGGTCGTGCAGGCTTTTTCCAGTCAGCTTAAGTCCTCACTCGGCAGCCTGTTGCTGCGTTATAAAATTCTTGACCAACGCTCGTTGGATCAGGCTCTTGTCGATAAGAAGTCTCTGCCCGGTTGTACGTTGACCTCCTTTTTTATCGATAGATTCAAGCTCTCCCCCGATAAAATCGACGCGATTATCAAGGCTCAGGTCGAACGGATTGTCTATAGTTTTTTCGGCTGGCGAGAAGGATCTTTCGATTTCAGGGTCGATGAACTTTTGGCTCAATGTACGTCACTGGCTGATTCTCAGGGTCTGGTGCTTGAGCGTGGGTTGAATCCGCAGTGGCTCGCCGTAGAAGGGCGACGCCTGCTTGCGGAAGGGCGCTTGATTTCGGCTGAAAAGGATGATGCCCTTGCGGCCGCCCATTTGCCGGTCGATGGTCCTCTGACTCAGGATTCTCTCCCCTTTGATCTGAGTGGCGTTAGCCCGCTCTTTATCATTGATGACGATGCTCCGACCCGTTCGGTTCTTAAAAAAGCCTTCATTCGGGCAGGTTTTGAGGTTGAAGTTTTTGCCTTGACCTCAGATTTGATCAAGGCATGTCACGACAAGATGCGTATTGGCCAGCGTCCTGCCTTGTTGATTGATCTGATCATGCCCCGCTTAGATGGCCGCGGCATTTTGGGTGGTCTTGAGGTCATGGAGATCATTGCCGATAAATTTACCAATTTGCCCATGCTGTTGATGACCGATCATATCAATGCTGAAGCAGAAAAAAAAGCACAGGAGCTTGGTGGAATTGCCGTTTTGCGTAAACCGAAAAAGATTGAAATTCGAGAAGAGCGTGGCGTAGATGCACTCAAAAATCTGTTGATCGAAGTTGATCGCTATCTCCTGCCGAGTGGGGAGAGGGCAGCACGACATTCAGATGCCTACGATATCGGTAAGGACCTGATGGATGAATTTGACCTGCCTGAGCCTAAGTCCACTCATCTGACCGAGGGGTCTCCAGGACTTTATCTCTTGAAGGGTATGTTGCAAGAACTGGTAAACCCGTTACTCAGTGGTGGTGTAATTCTGTTGATTCTGCGTTTTGCCAGCGAGCTCTTTAATCGCGCGGTAATTTTTGATGTCGATGGTATGAACCTTGTCGGTATCGGCCAATTTGGTCTCGACGCAACAACAGGAAATCCTGACCAGATGGTGCGTGATCTGCGTCTTCAGGTTGATGCCGATTCGTTGTTTGGTCGCGTGATGAGGCAGAAGATTGCGTTAAAAGGCATGCTTGGCCAGGGGGGATCGGACCATAAATTACGTCATCACCTTGGGGGGGACTCTTCAGAGGTCTTTGTCGGTCCATTGGTCAGCGAGGGGAAGGTTATTGCCATGCTCTATGGTGATAACCTACCGGAATCGAAGCCCGTCGGTAATGTCGAAGCCTTCGAAATTTTTCTTTCCCAGGCTGGTATGGCCATGGAGAAGGTCCTGCTGGAGAGGGGGATTAACGTTTCAATCTGAATTTTGAGGTTGCTAACAGTCTATTGCAGGAGAGTGTGTGTTGAAGAAAATTCTGGTTACTGAGGATTCCGGTGCTATGCGCGGCCTGATCGTCTCGACTCTTGACGCGATGGAGAGTTTTGAGGTTGTGGAAGCGTGCAACGGTTTTGAGGCGTTAAGGGCCTTACCGCGTGAGAAGGTTGATCTCATCATCACCGATATCAATATGCCTGATATCAATGGTCTTGAGCTGGTTAATTTTTGCCGCAGTAACCCTTTGTACCTTAATATCCCCGTTATCATAATTAGTACTGAGGGGAGCGAACGAGATCGCGATAAAGGCTTGGCCCTAGGTGCAAATGCCTATTTGATTAAACCTTTTAAACCTTCAGAACTGCAGCAAGTTGTCCGTGAGCTGCTTCACTGATCGGAGCAGTTATGGCACCGCAGCAGGCTGTTGATGAATTTTTAGCAGAGGCGGAAGAACTGCTCGAGAAGCTCAGCCAGGATTTGGCGATTCTGGGCGAGGGGGTTGAGAGCGGTGAGGTGAATCCCGATCTGATCA
>JAKIUS010000250.1 GCA_021647445.1 Geopsychrobacter sp.
GCAACTTGAGCGGAGCTTTACCGGTTTTAACTATGCGACCGCGACCGACAAGGAACGCCGGCGCGTGATCAATTATTTCCAACGCCGCGGATTTGACCTGGGAATTATTTTCCGTTTATTGAAAAAATAGTGGCCAAGGGCTTTTCAAGCTCGGCATCTTCAATTATTATCCAACATTCGCTATTTTATCCCAGCTAGCTGATTTCAGGCAGTGTCTTAAAAGGATTCAACCGATGACAGGTTCAGAGATTCGCGACCGTTTTCTCAATTTTTTTGCCGAACGTGGCCATACCATAGTGCCCTCCTCTTCGCTGGTACCGCACAACGACCCGACCCTGCTCTTTACCAACGCCGGAATGAACCAGTTCAAGGACTGTTTCCTCGGCGCGGAGAAGCGCGCTTATGTTCGCGCGACCAGTTCACAAAAATGTGTCCGCGCTGGCGGCAAACACAATGATCTAGAGAATGTCGGCCGCACCGCCCGTCATCACACCTTCTTCGAGATGCTCGGCAACTTCTCCTTCGGCGATTATTTCAAGAAAGAAGCGATCGCCTTCGCCTGGGAATTTCTAACCAAAGAGCTGAAACTCGATACCGACCGCCTTTATGTGACGGTCTATACCGACGATGACGAAGCCGCCCATATCTGGCACCAACAGGAAGGGGTTCCCAAAGAACGGATCTACCGCTTTGAGGAGGATAACTTCTGGTCCATGGGCGATACCGGCCCTTGCGGTCCCTGCTCTGAGATCTTCTGGGATAACGGACCGGGAACCGGTTGTGGCAGTCCCGACTGTGCGGTCGGTTGTGAATGTGACCGTTACATGGAGATCTGGAACAATGTCTTCATGCAGTTTAACCGCCAGCCGAGCGGCGAATTGATTCCGTTGCCCAAACCGGCGGTCGACACCGGCATGGGCTTAGAGCGGATCACCACCGTCATGCAGCAGAAGACCTCGAACTACGACACCAACCTGCTACACGATATCATCAGGCACATTGCCAGCCTCGCCGGTAAAACCTATGGCGACAACGAAGAGCATGATGTTTCGATGAGGGTCATGGCCGACCACAGTCGTGCCACCGCCTTCCTGATCGCCGATGGTATCCTGCCGAGCAACGAAGGACGCGGCTACGTGCTGCGTCGCATCATGCGCCGGGCGATGCGCCATGCCAAGATGCTCGGCTTCGAGGACCCAATCCTGTATAAAACAGCCGTGTTCGTCCTCGAATTTATGGCCACAGCCTATCCCGCCGAGGCTGCGCGCAAGGACTTTGTCGCCAAAGTGGTTGAAAATGAAGAGGAACGTTTCATTCAAACCCTCGATAATGGTCTACGCATCCTGCAGGATGAAGTAGCTAAACTGGCCGCGGTGGGACAGCAGACGATTCCCGGTGCAACCGTTTTCAAGCTGTACGATACCTACGGTTTTCCCGTCGACCTGACCGCTGACATCGTCGAAAAAGACGGTTATATCCTTGATGAAGCAGGATTTAAAAGCTGCATGGAGGAACAGCGCAAAAAAGCACGCGCTCACTGGAAGGGTTCTGGTGAAGAAGCGGTCTCGGCCATTTACAAGGAGCTTGTCGACCAGGGAGTCCGCTCGCACTTCAGCGGTTATCAAACCCTTGAGGATGAGGGCAAGGTTCTTGCCCTGATCCGGGACGGCGAAGTGGTCGAGGAAGTAACCTGCGGTGAAATGATCGAAGTGATCTGCTCGACCACCCCCTGCTACGGCGAATCGGGCGGGCAAAGCGGCGACACCGGCAGCATCGGAAACCAACAGGCACAACTGCGTATCCTCGATACCCGCAAACCGCTCCCTGAACTCTTGGTGCATAGTTGCGAGGTCGTAACCGGGGCGCTCCGCAAGCGCAGCAAGGTAACAATTAAGGTCGATGCGGGCCGCAGATTGCAAATTGTGCGCAACCATACCGCAACCCACCTGCTACAGGCCGCCCTGCAACAAATTCTCGGCGATCATGTTAAGCAGGCAGGCTCACAGGTCACCCCGGAACGTCTGCGCTTCGACTTCACCCATTTCTCCCCCGTCACCCATGCGGAACTCAAACAGATCGAAGAGTTGGTCAACAGTGAAATACGCCGCAATACCACGGTATCGAACCGGGAAATGGCGGCAGATGAGGCGATTGCCGCCGGCGCTATGGCCTTGTTCGGCGAAAAATACGGCGATCGCGTCCGCGTGGTTGAGATTGGCGCGTTCTCCATGGAGCTCTGCGGCGGCACCCATGCCAGCGCCGCTGGCGACATAGGACTGTTCCGCATCCTCAGCGAAGGGGGGATTGCGGCGGGCGTACGCCGTATTGAAGCGATCACCGGCGATACCGCACTGGGCCAGGTGCACCAGCAACAGCAGAGGCTTGAACAGATCGGCCAATTACTCAAGAGCGATCCGGCCAATTTGGAACAGCGGTTGCAGAAACTTCTTGATCATCAGCGTCAACTTGAAAAAGAATTAGAACAGATGCAGGCCCAGGCCAATGCGAATCTTGGTACCGACCTGCTTGCCCAAGTACAAGAAATCAGCGGGATCAAACTGCTCGCCGCACGTATCGATGGTAGTGATGGCAAACAGTTACGCGAGATATCAGATCAATTACGCGACAAACTGCAATCGGGAGTTATCGTCCTCACCGGCGACTGCGCCGGCAAAGTACCGTTGCTGGTCGTCGTCACCAAGGATCTGACCTCTAAGGTGGCCGCCGGCAAGTTGATTAAACCACTGGCTGAGATTATCGGTGGCCGTGGTGGTGGTCGTCCCGACATGGCCCAGGCTGGCGGCAAAGATGCGGCTCAAATCGACAAATTATTAAACGCAGCGCCACAGCAACTTACAGCGCTGCTTAAATAGGCTGGCAAACAGCTGCCGATCTTTACTTAACTCAAACTGACTTGGAGACCCAGGTGGAACTGGCCCAGCGTAACAGACCTGAAATGGTCCTTGAGCAGGAAGGCAAAAACCTGCTGATCGTCGATGACGAACCGATCATTCGGGATCTCTGCGCCCGGGCCTTAAAAGGCTTTAAAATCTTCCAGGCCAACGACGGGCAGGAAGCAGCCGATCTACTCAAACAGCAAGAGATCGACGTCGTTCTCACCGACGTTATGATGCCACGCCTCAACGGTCTGGATTTACTGCGCAAAATCAAAGCAGAAAATCCAGACAAGATTGTCATTCTAATGACCGGCTACAGCGAAAAAGAGGTCATTCTGCAGGCACTAAAGGCCGGTGCCGATGATTTCATCAGCAAGCCACTCAACCTGCTGCAACTGCGCACGACAATCGATAAGACCCTCGAAAAGCAGATCCTGCGCCAACAACTCTCACGACTGCAACAAGCCGACAAACTCAAGAGCGAATTTCTTGGTCTCATTTCACACAAGCTCAAAACTCCGGCGACCGCAATCTCCCTCTTTATTCAAAATATCGCTGACGGCATCATGGACCCTGAGGATGAAAATTTTCGTGCCGTCCTCGGCATGGTGCGCGCTGAGACCCTGCACCTTGAACATCTGATTCAGGATCTGCTCTACTTCAGCCAGTTTATCCTCGATGAGCAACCGGCCAAGCTTCAACCGATTGAACTCGGGAAAATCGCCCGTCAACTATGCAACGACATCGCACCACTCGCTGCGACTAAAAAACAGAAATTCGACGTCAAGGTCGCGGTCCCCTTTACCCCGGTGCCTCTCAACCTCGATCGCGAACGGATCGCATTCGCGCTGCGCGCCCTGCTTGACAATGCGATTAAATTCACTCCGCAAGAGGGTTCAATCCTGCTTGAAGGGCAGGTCACAACAGACTCTGCAACTCTATGTATCCGCGATACCGGACCGGGTATCCCCCGACAGGAATTGAACAAGGTTTTCTCAAAATTCTACCAGGTTGATCCGGCCAACACCGGTCAGGTGCGCGGCTTCGGCCTGGGACTCTTCTACGCCCGCGAATTTGTCCGCTCCATGGGCGGCGAACTCAGCCTCGAAAGCAGCCAGACTCTCGGCACGGTCGCAAACATTAAACTGCCGCGCAGCTAAGCCCCC
>JAKIUS010000251.1 GCA_021647445.1 Geopsychrobacter sp.
AAACAAAAAAGCTGGCATTATCTTACTGCAGTTGCCGCTCCCCCCTTAAGTGGTACAGAGCGTAAAATAGGAGCCGACTGCGTACTCGCCCCCAACAGCCGCAGCAACCCTCTAGATCATCTCCCGCAGATGAAACGCGGCAACCATGCCGACTGCCTCTACGCCGCCGACTACGCCAAACGCCACCAGGCGCGAGAAGCCCTGTTTGTCAATCAGGGCCTGATCATCGAAGGGAGTAGCAGCAATATTTTTGCTCTTTATGCGGATGATCTCTACACACCGCCCCTCGGTAAACTGGTCCTCGCCGGAGTCACCCGCAGAGCTCTAATCAAAGCCGCCATCGAATATGGTCTGAAGATAAAAGAGGAAGCATTACCCCTCGAAAAGCTCTATCAAGCCGATGAAGTCTGGCTGAGCAACTCCATGATCGAGCTTTTTCCCGTCGCCAGCATCGACGCCACCCCCCTCAACTGCGGCCAGCGCTGGCAAGAAATTCACCAACTGTACAAACAACGCACAACGAGCTTGACATCTGCGCCTATCTACCTATAATCGTCCTGCTCGTGCCGGAGTGGTGGAATTGGTAGACACGTCGGTCTCAAAAACCGATGGCTTCTGGCCGTACCGGTTCGATTCCGGTCTTCGGTACCAAATTAAACTAAAAGCCTTGCTATCTGTCTGAGATAGTGAGGCTTTTTGTTTTTCAGCTACTTAGCCTACCCTGCGAACTGTTGAGTGGTCCCAGAACTGTACCACAGCGATGATTGCTGATAGGTACTTGAGAGGGCACCAGATGGTTACAAAATAGAATCTTACTGATGAATAATCGGAGGAGGAGTGTCGAAGCGAGGGTCGATGATGGGTGCCTGAACTGGAGATCATTGTCTCCCCCTCTCGAAGATTTAAGTCTGTGAAGTTACAAGCATTTTCAATCATCATCAACACCACAACAAAGCCGGACAGCTTACGCTGCCCGGCTTTGTTAATCAGTCAACCTGTCGCTTAAACCTTATTCGACTTTCTGATTATAACGATCCTGGTAATATTTTTTCACTTCCTTCATCTTCTCCGGATCGAAGCCGCGGGTATACCACTGGTGCTCGGGACGCCCATCGATGTACTTGGCGATGATATGCTCGTAGACTTCTGGTTTGCCCGCTTTTTCACAGGCTTCCTTCGCTTCGGGAAGAAGTTCGGTATAAAAAGCTTTAGCGACTTCATAAATCCCATGCCACCAGGCGTAATCCGGGCCGCTCATCGCTGCGCCATGACGGGCGCGGCGACCTTCGTGATGCCAAAGCTCCCAATAGATCCAGTCGATCTTGTCGTCGAAATTTGCCTTACTCAGCACGCCTTCGGCCATCAGCAAACTGCGGATTTCTTTAGCAGGAATGGCGAATTTCATATTGTAGAACTCAATGAAGTTATCAAACTGGGTGTAGAAGCCTTCGACAAAGTTATTACCATGACATGAAAAACAAACATCCTTCATAGCATTGAGCTTTTTAGCGCTATCTTTTGTGCGTTTAGAAACCGGCGCACGCAGATTCCAACTGAGGCGATCACCGACATCGTGCGTGACGCCCTGGTTACGCGATGCGCTCATGTGGCAGCTGGCACAGGTCGGCGCATCATAGTAATCGACACCAGCAACCCATTCGTCTTTGTCCATATTCATCTGGTCACCAAAAGCCCGGTACAAAATGCCGTGCTTTGACTCTTCATAGACCTCTTTTTGCGGATGATCAGGACCCAAGTGACACTTGCCACAGTTTTCGGGTTTACGCGCCTGCTCTCTACTGAAACGGTGACGAGTATGGCAGGCCGAGCAGGTTCCCTTGGAACCATCCGGATTCACCCGGCCAATTCCGGTATTCGGCCAGGTCGCAGGATCAAGGGTACCGTCCTCATTGACCTTGACGATAGAACCGTGACACTGACGACAACTGACGGCAACGGCGGGCTCACCTCCGACGGTCTGACCCAGCATTCCATCTTTGGTGTTGAGTATATCGCCAGCCTTGGCGTGGTGACTCGCCTCTTGCTGGGCAGTCTCTTCGGCATGACATTCTCCACAATCCCGAGGAGAAACGATGACGGCAATCAACAATCCATAGTGCTTCTGCGCGTCAATATCGCCTTTCTCGGCCTTGTGACACTCATAACAACCTACGCCCTCTTCATCGTGTGCGCTGCCCGCCCACTGCTTAACCAGACCAGGCATTTTGGCGGTATGACAGGCGACGCAACGCTTGGTCTCTTTAGAACGATCAGCGAAAGCCGTTCCCTGAAATAACAACAACAGCGCTGCGGCCGCAGCTACGGCCAACATCAATCTTTTCATTTTTTCCTCCTCGTTAGGGTGAGATTGGAGCCTAATACGATATGCATCGTATGAACGAACTCAGCACAAACAACTGCTAAAGGTTAACAGCTACTTACATCTGCGCAAGTGGCAGGTTCTTTTGGGGAGCTTGGCGGCCTTCTTTACCAAAAGAGTGCCAATTCGTTATATCTGATAAAAAATTGCCCAATCTGGGGCCTATGCGCTGCGCGAATATAAAAGGAAGGTGGGAATTAGACGTTAAAAAGGTGAGGAACATTCATCGACGTTACTGAAAGTTCTGATAAAGTGGGTCGGAACGTTACCCATGGGTTACGTTAAGGGAGGGCCGAGTATGAACGGCCGAACCACACGCACACAGGGCCAAATACGGTATTTTCTTGCTACCCTCAGGTAACATTCGGTCGCGCCAGGTAATTTGAAACACGCAACAGTTGCTCATCATCGATATCAATAAACTCCACCCCCATGCCGTGCGGGAGTTGTGGTTTTTTGATCCAGTCGGGATGATTCAACCAGGCGACACGACCACGGCAACAGATCGGTTCGGCACCATCATTAAGGTCAATCTGCAGACTCAACCAGGTATCAATAGAGAGGTGTGCTTCACTCGCCAGAAATAATCCTCCAACGCCGATATTAACCGTATATTTCTCAAAAAGACGATCATTACGCAGACCGTATTTAACCAATACACATGCATCTATACGTGGCAGCAGTCTTTCGGTCAGAGAGAGCTGCTCGCGGCTCGCACGCATAAAGTCTTCCTGTCGAACCGGTTTATACAAAATATCATCACAACAGGCAGCTCGGCAGCAATCGAGATCGGCACGACTGCCTTGCTGCACCACCATCACAATCGGAATCTGTGCCGTATGGCGCGCGGTTTTAAGCCGGCGACAGACCTCATCGCCATTCATGCCCGCCAGATAGAGATCAAGAAAAATCAGGTCGGGCTTTTCTTTTTGGGCCAGTGCCAGGGCATCGGCACCATTACTGGCAGTAAAAATTTGGAACTGGTCACGTTGAAAAAACGTTTTTTCCAGCGCCACAAAGAGTTCAACATCATCGACCAGCAGTATTTTGATTTGATTCTTTGAACTTGAACCTGGCGAAGCTGACATCATGAGACGATCCTCCGTCAAAAAACTCTGAATGAAAACTACCTGAAACGGACCCGCTTTACATGTTCAAGTTCAGCAATCGTGTTCGCCAGTTGTACCCCGGGTAGCCCTTCAGGCTGTACGACCACGAGATCGTAACGAACTTCAAGATTTTCACAATCGCGATCCATCGCAAAATCGACTAAGCGCAATCCATGTTCATCGAGTAACTGAATAAGATCCTTACGCGTCAAGGAACCTTCACTGGCCGTAACACTCAGGTTCCGATAACGATCTTTTTTTACAAACCGCTCAAGACGCTTCAACACCAACAAGCTGAGAAGGCTAAGCAGGGTCACAACAACTGCGGGCAGATAAAGACCAACTCCAACAGCCATACCGATTCCGGCGGCGACCCATAGACAAGCGGCGGTCGTCAAGCCACGTACCGACTTCCCATCCTTCAAGATAACACCGGCCCCCAAAAACCCGATACCCGTGACAATCTGCGCGGCAACCCGACCAGGGTCAAGACGTAATGCTGAACTACTGTCATACCCAATACACTTAACAAAATAATCTTCAGAGACCACCCACACCAGGCAGTCCCC
>JAKIUS010000252.1 GCA_021647445.1 Geopsychrobacter sp.
ACGGGCCTTGTGCATACGGCGTTTGCGTAAGTCCCCATCCATCAAGAGCCCTCGCTTCCCAGCTTGCGCCAACCTCATTGCCAGGTTTACAGCCGTCGTGGTCTTGCCCGCACCCGCCGCTGGACTGGTCACCAAAATTCGCCCAGGGAGACCGTCAACTGAGGAGAGAAGCACGGCCGTGCGCAACGCCTTGTAACATTCAGCAAAAGCACTTCGCGGTTGTTCTATAACCGCGCGATCGATACTCTGAGCTTTCTCTTGCCACAAGGAAACCAGGCCCAGGGTCGGCAATCCCAATATCTTCTCGGTCTCCTCTGGGTACTTGACCGTATTGTCGAGATACTCGACAAAAAACGCGAGGCCAACACCAGCCATCAACCCGACAATAAGACCAAGCAGCAAATTTTTGATCTTATTCGGTTTAACCGCCGCAAGAGGGACAAGAGCCTTTTCCACAATCCACAGATTGACCGGATCGGTCTCGCCGGTAATACTCTGTTCCTTCATCTTCAATAACAGAGCGTCGTAGAGTTGCCGATTGGTCTCCATCTCACGTTTAAGCTCATCATATTGGATCGATTTTTCGTTTAAGGTATGCGCTTCAGCCTTTGTTCTATCCATTTGGGCCCGCAAGTTTTCCTCGGACGCAAGGGCAAACTCATAGGCATTTCTGGTCCCCTCAATCAGACGCTTGATCTCTTCATTTTTCTTGCTTTGCAGAATGTCCAGATCCCCCACCGCCTTGACCATAACCGGGTGCTTGGGGCCGTATTTTGCGGATAACTCACGAACTTTCTGTTCCGCCTTCAAAATTTCATCCCGCAAAATCTGCAGGGTATTATTAGACGTCAGTCCCAGTACCGCCTCAGCGGCAGTCATATTGCTCGCAACCTTGCTAACGCGCTGATAAAGCTCCTGTTTCTCTTTTCTTTTCGTCTCAATGCGCACCAAAGCGGTACTAATTTCAGCCAGTTTTTGCGGCAGAACGGCCATGCGATTTTCAACTGTAACCAGGTTATTGGCCCGCATGTAGGCCTGAATTTCTTCCTCTTTCGCTTTTAATTTCTGGCGTTCCTCATCGGCCTTGCGCGACATCCAGTCCAGGGTCCGACGAGTCGCATCCATCTTCATATTTAGCGACTGTTCAATATAGGCCTTGGCAATCGTATTGGCGATAATGGCAGCAAAATCAGCATTTGGTGAAAGATAGGAGATATTAACCAGGCGGCTGTTTTTGACGGGCGTAACCTGTATCTCTTCGCCCAAGGCCGCAGCCATGCTGTCAACGACAGAACGTTGAGCAACAACTTTTTCAGAAGCCCCCCCCGAGAGATACTCCCTAATGCTTTTTTTCAAAGAAGAGAGTGCGCCCTCATCGCCGCCAAGCAAGTTTTGACGACCTTCAACAAGGCCTGGCGCACGCAGAGACCCCTTATCAAGCTGAAGCATTTCAATCACGCGCTTCGCGACCGCCTGGCTTTTTATCAATTGGAATTGTGTTTCATAAAACTCAGGATCGAACGAATTAAATCGACCGCCATCAGTCAGATTATTATTGGAAACCTTCTCAATCAAAACCTGAGTTTTCCCCTCATACTGAGGAGTCGCCGCAAAGGTACCGAGAATAACCAAGGTTAAAATCACAATAAAAACGCTACAAACAAGGCCACGCCGCTTATTGATAACCCGTAAATAATCTCTTAAATGGATTTCTTCATTCATGTTTCATTCAAAAAAACACAAAGTTAAAACGCAAATGAAATAATTTCCATTCACCGTTTATACCTTCGGGCTTTTTGCCTCATAATTCAAAAGAAGGATTCAGGGACAACGATCACATCATCCGGCAGGACAATCTGGTTCATCGGAACGCGTTTAAACGTTTGCTCTTTGCCATCAACAATGCGCACAAGCTTAACCTTGTTCTTTGAGGCAAGCTTGGAGAATCCCCCCGCCATGGTGATGGCCATAATAACCGATGTGCCATCTTTTAGTTTATAGGCATCGGGTTTACCAACCTCGCCGGTGACATAAACAAAGCCCGCTTTTTCAACAAAAACGTTGTCATTATTGGCCAGAACAATATCGACATTAGCGGATTGTTTGCCCATGAGGTCAGCAAGATCAACGACTTCTTCACTAATTCCAGCAGCTGATTTAGCATGACGGATAGTGACCAAAGTACCCGCATCCGGAGCCAGCCCCCCAGCGCGCGAAATCAACTCAAGCAGCGACATCTCACCCTGTAATTCATAAAGACCGGGCCGCACGACTTCACCGATAATGACAATCTTGTTGCTCCGATATTCCTGAACCAATACCGAAACCTGCGGATTGACCAGATACCCGTCAGCCAGCTCTGCCGAAATACGATCACGCACCTGCTGAATAGTCAGGTCATCAACATTGACCTGTCCAATCAAGGGAAAACCAATCTGCCCATCCGCATCCACCCTGACCGTCGTGGTCAGATCCTCCATGTCATAAACTTTGATCAGCAGCAAGTCCCCTTCTCCGATCCGATACGACAGGGTGCCAGAGAACGCCGTCAAGGCCTGAAGCAGAACAAGCAAGAAGAGTCCACTTGAAAAGATTTTTCTCATTATGTAGGTACTTCCAGGAGTCAAAGTTTTCCAGTCAAGCTGACAAACAGACCATTCGAATCATAATCTAACTCGTTAACATTTGAATCACGGTTGACATAGTTATATCCGCCACTGATTTCAAACCATCTTTGCATGACATAGCTTAAGGATAAACTCATGGTTACGTAATCATCGGTACGATCAACCGTCGTGCTTCCTGCCCCAGAATAATCATCACGCGCCCAGCCCCCTTGTACAGAAGCAACAATCCTTTGGCCCAACTCCTGACTAAAAGTTGCAGAGAAGGCATTCCCGAGAATACCGTTGAAGGTGCTGTCATCCGTCTCTTTCTGTTTGCGCCAGGCTGTGAGATTTAGATTATTTTTAGGCGTAAACTGGTAATCGGCTTGGACTTCATAAACAAAATCATTAAGTTCCGAAAGACTCCCGCTCCGATCCTTGCGATTGTAACCGACTTTAACCAACGCCTGAACTTTTTCACTAATATTGTAGTCAATGCCAAGGTAGGCACTTTGCTGAGTACTATCGTTAGACGTCTGAGTATCATAAGACACATCCAAAAAGCCGTACTGACCAAACAGCCGGGTCTTCTGCGACACGGCATAGAAGAACGTCCCCGTAACCTTATTATCGGTCCGATCCCGAAAGTTATTGCTGATATTATCGTAATCGACCACGAAGTTGGAGTAATCGAGGCGTACCTTAAAACGCTCGCCCAAGGGAATGTCCGCTTTCAGCGCAGCCAGATTACTATCAAACTTGCTCTGTTCCGTAACAACAGTCGCCGCATAAGCATCATAGCTTTGCGTGTAAACATCGTTAAATTCAACGCTCAGACCACTAGCGAGAGTCCCACGCAGCAGGCCACGCGCCTTATGGGTCGTAATATCTTCGGAACTGGCATTTTTATGCCGTTTGATATTCGCCTCATAACTCAGATAAGCCTGAAAGGGGCGCTCATCCTTCTCGCCGAAACGGCCCAGGGTCAAACCACCCGCAGCTGTGGTATCGGTATCCAAGGGTTCGGCAGGTTGAAGTTGCCCAGGAAAAGCCAACCAGAGTGAAGGTGTGATAACCGTAATGTATTCCTCGGCGGTGTTCGCTTTGGTATTAAACAGGTTGTCGGTATAAATCTCCGAGAGATTCAACGCCGGGTGGAAATAACCGCGCTGGGTATTAAACAGGTCATCTGTAGTAACCGACTGTCCCAGAGGGATGTCGGTCGCACTACCTGCTGCAAAAACAGGAGTAGAAAAGAGCAGCACAACAAGAGCCACTGAGAAAAAATTACGCATGGAACCCTCCAACTAAAATGAAATATGAGATGGGCGAAGCGAAAAAAAATCTAATTCTGAGCAAGACTCAAATCGAGACCTTAAATTCTATAAATTACTCGGGCTAACGGTAGCCCCCTGAGCAGAGCCGCCGGGCTTTG
>JAKIUS010000253.1 GCA_021647445.1 Geopsychrobacter sp.
CGACAGAGCTCGCCGTCCTTAGTCAATTGCTGCAGATTTTCCTGCAGCAACTCACGTGAAAGTCCGGTCAACTTTTCCAGATCACGTAACCTGGCCGCAGTTAACTGCTCTACGGCATGCAAAACCGCCCCGCTACTACCACTCTCAAGCTGCTGCAGACGTTGCAGAACACTGGGCCGAAAACGCCGATGTTTCTGCGGTAACGCATCAAGGACCCGGCCTCCTCCGATGGTTGTGACCGGAGAATAACTGCGGATCACAAAGGGATCACCACGCCAGGCCGCCAACGGACGGTCCAGAACGATTTGGGCCAGCGTACTGGTGCCCGGTTCGAGACTGTCCGCCTCAAGCAGGACCACCCGCCCGACGGCGCGTGCAGTCCCTAGGTGCAGATGAACCGGATCACGAAATTTCAACGGCCGCGGGGCCTCGACCAACAGCTGCAAACGAACATCGATGCGTTCAGTCACACTAAAACGATGTGGACTAGCGACCACCGCTCCGCTTTTGAACCAACTACGCTCGGCACCGGCCAGATTTATGGCCAGACGTTGCCCCGCTTCGGCCGCCTCGACCCTTTGGCCATGAACTTGCAACTCACGCACCCGCACCTGTTTGCCGAGCGGCAGGATCTCAAGCCGATCCCCGCTGCGCACACACCCCGAAACCAGGGTGCCGGTGACCACGGTTCCAAAGCCGGTAATACTGAAACAGCGATCAACCGGCAAGCGCACCGGCCCACCGGTGTCCCGTTGCGGCAGATCTGCAGCGACTTTTACCAGCGTCTCCAAAAGAGTCTCAAGCCCCAATCTTTCACGCGCCGACACCCGGCAACAGGGCGCAGTCGCGAGAAAGGTGCCAGCCACCTGTTCACGGATCTCCTCCTCGACAATGTCGAGCCAATCCTCCTCAACCAGGTCGATCTTGTTCAGCACCAGGATACCGCGCTGGATCTTTAACAGTTGTAGAATCTGCAGATGCTCCAGGGTCTGTGGCATCACCCCCTCGGTAGCATCGACAACCAGCAGCACCAGATCGATACTTGCGGCACCGGCTAACATCTGTGGAATAAACTTTTCATGCCCCGGCACGTCGACCACGCCTGCCCGGCGTCCATCCGGCAGAGCCAGGGGCGCAAAACCGAGCTCAATCGAAATCCCCCGTTCTTTCTCCTGTTGCAGACGATCAGTATCGACCCCGGTCAGGGCTTGAATCAGAGAGGTTTTGCCATGATCAACATGGCCTGCGGTGCCGATAATAACCGGTTTAAGCGCGGGGAATTTCATGCGTCAGGTTTGACCTCGTCAGAACCTTGCGGAGCCAAAGCCTTAAAAATCTCCACAATCAACGGCTCCTCTTGCGGATCGACCGTACGCAGATTAAGGAGTAAACGCTCATCGTGAATACGACAAACCAGAGCCGGACTTGACCCACGCAGAGCGGCGGACAATTGATCAGGACTGAACTGATCGGACCTCAGCGCAAGGGCCGGACCGGGCAGTTCGACGCCGGGCATGGAACCACCACCGACCATCGCCACATCATCCACTAACTCGACCTCGAACCCCAAAGATTCAAGTTGCGGCATCAGGCACCGGCTTCGTTTAAGCAAGCATTCAGCATCAGCAGCAAAATAAGCGATCAACGGGATCTGGCATTCCTCGCCGGTCAGATAGAGACGCAAGGTCGCCTCAAGCGCTGCCAACGAGAGTTTATCGATGCGCAGGGCTCGCGCCAAGGGATGTTTACGCAGTTTCTCGACCCATTTCTGCCGCCCGAATATCAACCCGGCCTGAGGTCCGCCCATGAGCTTGTCACCGCTGCAGGTCAACAGATCAACCCCGGAGGCCACCGCTTCGGCAATCGTCGGTTCATGCGGAAGATTGTTGCCCGGCAAGGGATTGAGCAAGCCACTCCCCAAATCTTCCAGCAGCGGAATATTCGCCTCAGCAGCCAGTTGCACCAATTCGGCCGCCGTTACACTGTGCGTAAAACCGACAATCTTGTAGTTGCTGGTATGAACCTTCAGCAGCAACGCCGACTGTGGACCGATCGCCTGCTGGTAATCATGCAGATGCGTCCGATTGGAGCTACCGACCTCGCGCAGAATCACCCCGCCAGCCTCCATGACATCGGGGATACGGAAAGAGCCACCGATCTCAACCAGCTCCCCACGTGAGACCAGCGCCTCTTTGCCCTTACCCAGGGCGGTCAGGGCCAAGAGAACCGCCCCGGCATTGTTGTTCACGACCAGCGCCGCCTCGGCACCACTTAAGCGGCAGAGCAACTCCTCAACATGGTCATGTCGTGAGCCGCGGCGTCCGCTGATCAGATCGATCTCAAGATTGCTGTAGCCACAGGCAACCTGCTGAATCTGCTCCATGGCGGCTGCGGCCAGGGGAGCACGCCCCAGATTGGTATGCAACAAAATACCGCTGGCGTTGATAACCCGCCTCAAAGAAGAGCGTCGAAATTTAGCCAGATCGGTAATAAGGTCCGCAGCAATCGTTTCAAGATTAGGAAGTTCGGTCAGCACGCCTCTCAATATCTGAACACGCAAAGCGGCGATCCGCTGCTGAACCTCGGCGGTTAAAAGACTGGTCGGCCAGACTTCACTCAATCGGGCCTGCACGACTGTCAGAAGACGATCGACAGCAGGCAGATTGCGCAGTAAATTTTGAAGATCAGGGGTCACGACGATAATCCAAACTCGACAGGAAGGTCCTCATTTCGTTGAAATCTTCTTGATTCTACCATGCAAGTCAAAAACTGGCCATGCGTTATTGAGAGAAGTTTTATCGATGTGACATCTGGAGGGAAGAAGAAAAAAATGTAGAAGATTTATACCAAAAGAGAATTATCCAGAGATACCATCAACCAAACATATCCATATCAACAGGTACCGCATCGGCGTAACTGGCGACAAAAGCCATGGCACATGCCATGGCCAACAAAAGCAACACCGTCGGCAGAACGTCGATCAATAACCTGCGACAGAAGATCCGTGACAGTTGAGGGACAGGGTAATGACTTGTGAAATGAATATTCATGATTCGACCTCCTTGCAGGTAATTCTTATCGACATATCGCTTTATTAAGTTTAACTTATTTTCCACAAGACAATCCTTCCCTTCGTTTATCTTTCCTGTTGACAGTCACAAGGGGCTTTGCTATAAATCGCTCCACTTGTTCGGGGCTATAGCTCAGTTGGGAGAGCGCTTGAATGGCATTCAAGAGGTCCGCGGTTCGATCCCGCGTAGCTCCACCAAAGAAAATCAAAGGGTTAGCTGATTTTTCAGCTAACCTTTTTTTACTTATCCGGGGATAGTCTCCGATGGCCATAACGACCTTTAGCATCCCGCTTGAATCCTTCGACCCCCTGCTCTGCTTCCAGCAATTTTATCCACAAGGACCGGGATTTCTCGAAACCCTCAATCCTCAGGTCAAGACCGGACGCTACACCGTTGTCCCCTTGAACGTTATCGATTCGTTCCGCCTGAACGACCAGCGCCTGATCCACATAAACGGAACGCAACAGCTTGAGCTGAACGGCGACCCCCTCGCCCTGCTCGCCGCAGTGTTGCGCGAAAGGTCCATCAAACAACCGGTGGACACCCCCTTCCCCGGTGGCTTTTTTGGCTTTTTCAGTTACGATTTTGCGCAACAGATTGAAATCCTTCCCCAGCAGGCGCTACGCGATCTACAGATCCCGAAACTCCATCTCGACTGGGTAGACCAGACAGCAGTCTACGACCACCAATGCCACACTCTGACCCTGGCCAGTCTCACCGATAATATCGATCTGGAGAATTTGGCACAAAAAATAAGCGCGGGGCAACAGGACGCACCCCCACCCTGTTCATTGCAATTACTACAAAAAAGCTCCCCGCAAATAGAACCGCAGACCTTCATGGCGATGGTCGAACAAGCGCGAAAATATATTGCCGCCGGGGATATATACCAGGCTAATCTCAGCTGTCGCTTTGACGGTCAGATTCAAGGGAGTTCGCTTGAACTCTACCGCCGCCTGCGTC
>JAKIUS010000254.1 GCA_021647445.1 Geopsychrobacter sp.
GGTGCTGTGGATGCTCCACTTGCCATGCGGCGTCAGGTAGTTGAGCATGATGCTCTTGTTGTCGCTGGTGTCGGTGACCAGGAAATCCTGCAGGGTGCTGTGATCCGGTTTCGGTTTGTAGGTCGGCAGATGCTCACCGGCGGCGATATAGCCGGGGTGATCGAGGTAGAAATGTTGACGGCCGGTCAGGGTGCGCCAGGGCACCAGTTTTTCGGTGTTGAGGCAGTAGGCGGCATAGGCGCGGCCATTGTCGGTCAAGCCGCTCCAGATCGGGCTGTTGAGCAGGCGTCGTGGCTGACGGTCAAGGTCGGCAAAGGTGGTACGGATATCACGGCTGCCAGCGGCTAAGTCAGTCAGCGGCAGGCCGACCTTCTTCTCTTCGGCTTCAAAGGCGCGGAAGGCGATCTCGCCGTTGGTCTCCGGGGCGAGTTTGAGGATCACCTCGGCGGCATTTCTGGCACTTTCGAGGGAAGGATAATTCTTACCACCCCAGCTTTGGGTCGGGCCGTTCTCGACCAATTCATCGTAGAAGTCTGCGACCGGAAAGTTGAGCCCGTGAGCACCAAGGCCGTTTTCACGGACCTGCGGTCCGTAGGAGATGAATTTTTTATAGAGATTCTTGTAGTCGCGTTCGACCACCACCAGACCGGGCATTGTCTTGCCGGGGATCGGTTCGCATTCCCCCTTGCTCCAGTCCTTGATTTCTGGCTGGGCCATCTCGGCCGGGGTGTCGTGCTGTAGCGGTACCGAGACGATCTCACGCACCGGGTCGGGCAGGTGGACTTCGGCCAGTTCACTGACCTTCTTGGCCAGTCCCTTGAAAATATCCCAGTCACTCTTCGATTCCCAGCAGGGCGGTACCGCCGCCTGCAACGGGTGGATGAAGGAGTGCATGTCGGTGGTGTTGAGGTCGTCCTTTTCGTACCAGGTCGCGGTCGGCAGGACGATATCCGAGTAGAGCGCTGAAGTGTCCATGCGGAAGTTGATATCGACCACCAGGTCGAGCTTGCCCTCTGGAGCCTTCTTGTGCCACTTGACCTCTTTAACAAACTCTTCGGCGGTTTCAGGTGCGATGGTGTTGGTGTGGGTGCCGAGGTAATGCTTAAGGAAATACTCGTGTCCTTTGGCGCTCGACATCAGGGCGTTGCCGCGCCAGATAATCCACATGCGCGGCCAGTTTTCCGGGGCATCGGGGTCTTCGACGGCGAATTTCATCTTCTTTTCGGCCAACTGTTTGACTGTCCAGTCGATGACCTCCTGGTTGTTGCTCGCGCCTGCAGCTTCAGCCTGCTTGACCGCTTCAATGGGGCTGCGGTCGAACTGGGGATAGAAGGGCAGCCAACCGTTACGCACCGCTCGCACCTGGTGATCCATGGTGTGGCCCTGCGTAATCTGATTGTCTTCAGCGACCGGGTTGATTCTGGCTTCGTCGCTGGTGCGCTCGTAACGCCACTGGTCGGTATGTACATAGTGGTAGGAGGGTGCGTTCTGGAAGCGTGGCGGTTTCGACCAATCAAGTGCGCCCATGATCGAGGCCCAGGGCGCAGCCGGGGCAAGTTTCTCCTGGCCGACGTAGTGGTTGAGGCCGCCGCCGTTCTTGCCGACGCAGCCGCAGAGCATCAGGGCGACGATTCCGGCGCGGTAGGTCAGATTGGCGTGATACCAGTGGTTGATGCCGGCCCCGATGATGATCGAACACTTGCCGCCGGTTTTATCGGCAGTTGATGCCCATTCCTGGGCAAATTGAACGACGTTGGCGCGGTCGATGCCGGTGAATTTCTCCTGCCAGGCAGGTGTATAGACCCCGGCCTCGTCGTCGTAGCCCTCGGGATAGGCACCGGGCAGGCCCCGCTCGACACCGAACTGGGCCATCATCAGGTCAAAGACCGTGGTGACCGGGATCTTGCCATTTTCGGTTTCGAGGTAGCGCACCGGCACTCCACGTTCAACGGAATTGCCCTCGCCAAAATCATCGAAGGCGACCTGCAGAACCTCATCGTTGCCGTCGAGCAGGGAGAGCTGCGGTGCGAGCTCAGCGCCGTCCTGGCCATCCTTCATCTGCAGGTTCCACTCACCCTTCTTCTGCTGCCAGCGGAAACCCAAGGTGCCAAGCGGCATGCGCGGCTGGGTGCTGTTTTCATCCCAGACCAGGTATTTGAAGTTGCCGTTCTCTTGTTTTGCGTAGCGCTCAAGGTCGGCGGCCTTGGCCATGCGTCCGGCCTTGTAGACGCCATCCTTCTGTTCAAGTTCGACGAGGAAGGGGGTGTCGGTGTAGCGCTGTAAATAGTCCATGAAGTAAGGCGTCTTGGCCTTGTGGTGGAACTCGCTGAGGATGACATGGTTGACCGCCATCCAGAAGGCCCCATCTTGCCCGGCATGGGCCGGAATCCACCAGTCGGCGAATTTGGTCGACATGCTGAAGTCGGGGGAGAGGACCGTGACCTTGGTGCCATTGTGACGGGCCTCGGTTAAAAAGTGGACGTCCGGGGTGCGGGTCATGCCCGGATTGGAACCCATGACCGCGATATATTTGCTGTTGTACCAGTCGGCACTTTCGGAAACATCGGTCTGCTCGCCCCAGATTTCGGGAGAAGCGTTGGGCAGGTCGCAGTACCAGTCGTAGAAACTCAGGTTCGCGCCGCCCATCAACTGCATGAAACGTGAACCACCGGCGAAACTGAGCATCGACATGGCCGGGATCGGCGAGAAACCGACCAGACGGTCGGCACCATATTTCTTGATGGTGTAGAGCGATGAGGCGGCAATCATCTCTTCGGTCTCATCCCAACTGGAGCGCCGGAACCCTCCTTTGCCACGGGCTTGCTGGTAGCTCTTGCGCTTGGCCTCATCCTCCATGATCGAAGCCCAAGCCTTGAGTGGATCGCCATGCTCAGCCTTGGCCGCACGCCAGAGATCGGCGAGAATGCCGCGCATGTAAGGGTACTTGATGCGTAACGGGCTATAGAGATACCAGGAGAAGGAGATACCGCGTTGGCAACCGCGCGGCTCGTAGGGCGGCAGGCCCTCTTCAAGTTCGGGATAGTCGGTGGCCTGTAGTTCCCAGCCAACGATGCCGTCTTTGACGTGGACGTTCCATGAGCAACTGCCGGTGCAGTTGACGCCGTGGGTACTGCGCACCACCTTGTCGCACTGGTTGCGGTTGCGGTAGAACTCTTCCCAGGCCCGCGATTTGGGGTCGACAATATCCTTGATCCAACTCATGCTTTCACACCTCGCTGTTTATTGGCCTGTTCAACCAACGGTCGGCGCGCTCCCTTGAAACGGCGCAAGCCAGTGATTCCAACTATGGCAAAAACGATGATGACCCCGAGCAAAATCAGGCCTGCTAGCGACTTAGCCGCCGGGGCCTGTTGTTCTGCGCTCTGGGCAAAAAAGGCCGTCAGGTCGAGCCGTTCGCTGTCAGTCAGAGGACGGTTTGCGTAGATCGCCTCCATGCTCGGAAAGGCCAACGATTCAAGGACTGCCGCGACCCCTTCAGCCTCGTAATCGGCATAGAGGGCAGAGAGATCTGGTCCATAGCTGGCAGTGCCAGCCGAACCCAACCCGGCCAGGGCATGACAGCCGATACAGGGTGCACCGCCGTTGCTCATTGCTTGCGAGCCGGTAAAGAGTTGCTCGCCGCGCGCGGCATCGCCTGTGGCCGCCATGGCCGTTATGGTTGGCAGGGCAAGGGTCAGAACTGCCAGTACCAGAGCGAGTCGGTAAGGGGCCAGTCTCCAGCCACTTCTCTTCATGATATTCTTCTCCTTGGGAGACACCGGGGCGGCGTGTTGATGGAAATTGAATAAGAATAACAGTTGATCTGCGGTGTTTTTTATTAAATTTGGAACTGTAACTAACCAAAACAGGTTTTTGGAGCCTGTCAAGTTGCGAAACTTATTGTTGACTAGTTTTATCAGCAATTCCCGGTTAGTCGGGTTTAATCGGTAATTTTCACATTTCTACTGAGGCCGAGCGCGTTTTCACCCAAAAACAGTCTGAAAGCCATGTGCTGTCAGT
>JAKIUS010000255.1 GCA_021647445.1 Geopsychrobacter sp.
CGTATTAAAATCTGCATGGGCATCAACCCAGATAAGCCCGGTCTCGGCAGCTGCGGTCACCCCACCGACGGTACCGATAGCGATCGAATGATCACCACCGAGAAAGATCGGAATCACCCCTTCGCTGATCGCCTGACTGGCCGCCAGATAAGCGGCGTTGCACACCTGAGCGATGGCCGGGATAAAGCCCTGACGACTCTGATCAATAGAATCGCGCACCGGCACCATAATATTGCCCGCATCCTGTACATTAAAGCCCAGCCGCTTAAGCCGCGCCGCCAGACCAGCATAACGCAAGGCCGCCGGGCCCATATCAACCCCACGTTTATTCTGACCAAGATCGATAGGAATGCCGATGATGCGGATTGTTTTCAGTTTCATTTAATAAGGTCTCGCTGGTTTGTCACCTGTCACCTAATTTTTCAGATTATTCCACAGGTTCGTCATAAAATCCTGCGCATTGGTCAAAATCGCCACCGCCTGGGCCGAACCGCGATTGGCGAGTTTATCGGCTGAAAACTCTGACATATCCACAATATAGAAATAGACCGGCCGTACTTCGCCGTCATCCATCTCGCGATAACTCGGCACCATGTTGCCGAAGGCGATGGAGTGTAGTTGGGTGGCCAGAGCGATGACCGTGGTCGCCTTACGCGCATGAACGCGCATCGCATCCTGGGCCTCATAAACGTTGGAGATCACCTCGGGCAGTGGGCCATCATCACGGATCGACCCCGCCAGCACGTAGGGAACTTTCTGCTTCTCACAGGCGTAGATGATTCCGTCCTTAAGCTTAAGGTCATCGATTGCCTGATTGATCGAACCGGCGCGCCGCACCTTGTTGATCAGGTCAAGATGGTTGTAATGGCCCATCGGTTGCAGATGCTGGGTGTAGATATCCTGCCCCAGGCCGGTGCGGAAATAGGCGGCTTCCAGATCGTGGGTCGCCAGCGCATTGCCCGCCAGCAGACCATGACAGTAACCGTTTTCGATCAAGCCCTGCATTGCGTCGCGACTGTCTTTATCAAAGGCAACCGCCGGGCCTAAGACCCAAACGATATGGCCATGATCACGGTCATGGCGCAGCACCTGGTAAAGATCGTCATAGCTGCGTGAAAATGGAGTTTCACGCGTTCCGCGCGTGCGAAAAGTGAACTTATCAGCAGCCGCATCACTCGCCTGATGAAACCCATCGATATGGACGAAGATCCCCTCTTCACCATTCTCTGTACGTCCGACCACCACCTGATCGCCTTTTTTTACCCGCCGCGCCTCAACGACATCAAGTTGCTCACCACGCAACACGAGCACCGAATCCATGCGACTCTCGGGCGCTAATATCCAGCGGCCATCTCCCAAGTGCACATATTCAGGATGATTTGAAGTACCGTGGAAATTCTCCGGCACCACGCCATCGGCAGAGGCCACTTCAGTTTTAACTACCGGAGCTCCCCTCAACTCTGCGCCCGAAAAATCGGGCGGGGTAAACGAGGGATAAGGCTGGGACATCGACTGACCTCCACAAAAGAAAGACTGAAAAGAGTTAACAACTTACGATCAATAGAAATTTTGTTTGATCATATCAGACCTGACATGCGATTGTTCAGTATGATTTGATTCCAACCCGCGCAACCCCCTGACGCAAGGAGCTACAAGATGACCAACAATCTCATCAAACGCACCATGAGAGCCACCGCCTATCCACTACTGATCAAAAACCTGCTGAATGCTCCGGTCGTCGATGATCCACAGCAACAGATCGTCTACCGCGACCAAATGCGTTTTTCCTATGCCGAGTTTCGTCAACGGGTCTGCCGCCTGGCCAATGCCTTAAGCACCATGGGCGTAAAACCGGGCGACACGGTGGCGGTCATGGACTGGGACAGTCATCGCTATCTTGAATGCTTCTACGCGGTGCCGATGCTGGGCGCCGTTCTGCACACAGTCAATATCCGCCTGTCTCCCGAACAAATCCTCTACACCATCGACCATGCCGAGGATGACTATATCCTGGTCAATGAGGAGTTCCTGCCGATCCTCGAACAGATCAAGGGCCGCATCGACACAGTTAAGAGCTACATCCTCTTGCAGGATGGCCAACAACAGCCCGAAACCTCGCTGAGTTTTGAGGGAGAGTACGAAGAGTTGCTTGATGGTGCAGCAGATCACTTTGACTTTGTCGATTTCGATGAGAATACCCGCGCCACGACCTTCTACACCACCGGCACCACCGGCCTGCCCAAGGGGGTTTACTTCAGCCACCGCCAGCTAGTGCTGCATACCCTCGGGGTACTGGCCGCTATGGGCACCCCCGCCGGGCAGGGACGCTTTCATCAAAAAGATGTCTACATGCCGATTACGCCGATGTTCCATGTCCATGCCTGGGGCTTCCCTTATGTGGCGACGGCCCTCGGCATCAAACAGGTCTATCCCGGCAAGTATGCCCCCGACATGCTGCTGCACCTGCTGGCAAAGGAGAAGGTCACCCTCTCCCATTGCGTGCCGACCATTCTGCACCTGCTTATGAGTCACCCGAACTTTGCCGAAACCGATCTCTCACACTGGAAGGTTCTCATCGGCGGGGCCGCGCTGCCTAAGACGATGTGCCGAACGGCACTAAAGAAAGGGATCGATATCTTCAGTGGTTACGGCATGTCCGAGACCTGCCCGGTGTTGACCATTGCCCATGTGACCGAAGAGGATCTAAACGAGGATGAAGAGGTCGAGATACGCTGCAAGACCGGCCGACCGATGCCCTTGGTCGAACTACGTGTCGCGGGTGAAAATCTGAATGAAATTTCACCCGATGGCGAGAGCGTCGGTGAGATCCTGGTACGTGCACCCTGGCTGACTCAAGGCTACCTGAAGGATCGCCGCAATTCCGAAGTGCTATGGAACGGCGGCTATCTGCACACCGGCGACGTCGCCAACCGCGACAAGCAGAACTATGTCAAGATCACCGACCGGATCAAAGACGTCATCAAGATCGGCGGCGAATGGATCTCATCTCTGGAGCTGGAGGACCTGCTCTGTACCCATCCGGCCGTCACCGAAGTGGCGGTCATCGGTCTGCAGGACGACAAATGGGGCGAGAAGCCGCTGGCGCTGGTGATTAAAAAAGCCGATATTGACATCAGCGAAAAGGAATTATTACGGCACATCCGCGGCTTCATCGACAAGGGGATTATCTCCAAGCAGGTGGTGCTGCTCAAGATTCAATTTGTCGAGGCCATCGACAAGACCAGCGTCGGCAAGATCAACAAAAGATTGCTGCGCGAAAAGTATCAACCCCAATAAAACCTTAAAAGCCCCACAGTCGTCAGACTGTGGGGCTTTTGAATAAATACGATAGCATCCTCCATCAAGGCTCAACCTTCAACAGTTCATCCACCGGCACAAAAGCCATCCCAAAGGCATCGGCCACCCCCTTATAGCAGACGGTCCCTTCGACCAGATTGAATCCTTCAAGCATGCCAGAATCCTCGCGCGCGGCGTGTTTCCAGCCCAGATTGGCAATTTTAAGCGCATAGGGCAGGGTCGCATTGGTCAGGGCCATAGTCGAGGTCAGCGGCACCGCACCAGGCATGTTGGCCACGCAATAATGGACTATACCATCGACCTCAAAGGTCGGCGCGGTGTGGGTCGTCGGATGCGAAGTTTCAAAGCAGCCGCCCTGATCAATGGCCACATCAACCAGAACCGCGCCCTTCTTCATAGTCTTGAGCATCTCGCGGGTGATCAACTTGGGAGCCTTGGCACCGTGCAACAGCACCGCGCCGATCACCACATCGGCCTCCTGCACCAGTTCACGAATCGTCGACGGAGACGACATCATGGGAAAACAGTTCTTCGGCATAATCTCGGAGAGGTGACGCAAACGATCAAGATTCATATCGAGCAGGTAGACCTTGGCGCCTAAGCCGCAGACCATCTGTGCCGCATGGGTACCGACCACACCCCCACCTAAAACCAGTACGGTTGCCGGTGCCACACCCGGCACTCCACCAAGCAGAATGCCAC
>JAKIUS010000256.1 GCA_021647445.1 Geopsychrobacter sp.
TTGTCCAACGAACAACTGACAGACGTCAGACGTCTGGCGTCTCTAAACTGATGCGGCCGAGTTGTCCACCGCGCAGTTCGCGCAGCAACAGGTCGGCGGCACGGCGCATATCGACCTCGCCGCCAGCGACCAGACAGCCACGCTTACTGCCGATTTTGGCCAGCAGGGCACTGGCCTCCAGGTCCAACTCTTCCAGTTTGTAGCGTTGTTTGAGTCGCTCCGGATAGGTCTCGCTCAGCCACTTGAGAGCAAACAGGGCAATTTCAACCTGATCATAGGCGTTTTCGCTGATAGCACCGCTGGTTGCCAGTCGCTGAGCACCCTCCTGATCGGAGAGGTTCGGCCACAGCAGGCCCGGCGTATCCGAGAGCAGAATGCCATTGCGCAGGTCGATCTGTTGATGGCAGGTGGTGATAGCGGGCTTGTCGCCGACCCGGGCCATCTTCTTGCCGGCCAGGGTATTGATCATGGTCGATTTACCGACATTGGGGATGCCGACAATCATGACCCTGATCGGCCGACCCGGCTTGCAACGATGCGGAACCATCTTGCGACAGAGTTTCTGCAGGCTGGCTCCGGCTGAATGGTTCTTGGCCGAAAGCGGCAGGGCCTTAACCCCCTCTTCCTGTTCGAAATAACTCTTCCAGGCTTTGGTGGTGGCGGGATCGGCCAGGTCTTCCTTATTGAGAACGCGGATAAACGGTCGGCGGCCGTGCAGTTCACGCAACACCGGGTTGGCGCTGCTCTGTGGCAGGCGTGCATCGAGGATCTCGACAATCAGGTCGATGTTCTTGACCAGATCGTTGATCAGCTCCCGTGCCTTCTTCATGTGTCCCGGATACCAGTCGATCTTCATTCTGTTCTCTCCTGCGTCAAAATCGCGTGGACCTTAACATGAACTAAGTAATTGTGGGATAACTATTCCCTATGATGGCCTTATAACACCCTGGCTATGGGGGTCGCGAACCCATCTCGAAAGAGGCATACAAGTTACATTATGGACTATTTTTCGAGGGGCAGACTTTTTCGCCGATAGGCGTGCATGTGTCCCTCTAGCAGCTCACAGTTGCGATAGCCGAAGGCACCGATAACACTTTTGGCCAGCAGCGCCCGTGGACCATGTTCACAGGTGATCACCAGCAAGATCTGTTTATCACGGGGCAGCTGACGACGATTGAAGATCAGCGTAGAGGTCGGCAGGTGCAAGGCTCCGGGGATATGACCACTTTTGTATTCGAAGCCGCTGCGCACATCGATGATGACCGGTGGTGTTTCACTCTTGAGTTGTTTTGCCAAGGCTTCTGGGGTCATGTTTTATGCCTATTTCAAAAGGTACTTGCCCACCCAGTTTTTCGAAAACTGGAAGGCGGTACGGCCACAGCGTTTGGTCTTGTCGCGCGACCATTTGATCGCCGCCATTTCGAGGTCTTTGGTGAGTGGGATCTCCTGACCAAGCTGTTTGGAAAAACGCTCGATGCACAGGTTGACCGCTTCGAGATAACGATCCTGTGAAAAGACGTGAAAGGGCACCCAGAGGCCGAAGCGGTCAGAGAGTGAACTCTTCTCCTCCTGGATCTCGCTCTGTTGCAACTCGCCCTTGACGTACTTGCCGCCCAAGTGGTCGCCTTCGTACTCGGGGAGCAGGAAGCGGCGGTTACTCGTAACATAGATCAGGACGTTCTCGGGGGCCGAATAGACCGAGCCGTCGAGGGCGCTCTTGAGCATCTTGTAGGAGAGTTCTCCCATCTCGAAGGTCAGGTCAGCGCAGAGCATGATGAAGCGGTAGGGCTGATCTTCGACCGCAGCGAAGATTTCGGCGATATAGATCAGATCTTCCTTTTCGACCTGGATGACCCTTAACCCCTCGGGCGCGAACTCGTGTAGCAGCGCCTTGACGATAGATGATTTGCCGGTGCCGCGCGAACCCCAGAGCAGCGCGTTATTGGCTGGTAGTTTTTTCAAAAACTGGCGGGTATTGTTGACCATGATCTCTTTTTGTTCTTCAACCCCAAGCAGTTGATCAAGACGGGTGTCATCGGTGACTTTGACCGGCTCAAGGTAACCCGAAAAGGAGTGCCGCCGCCAGTTCGCGGCGTAACAGGAGCTCCAGGCAACCGGTTTAGCGACCTTGGGCAGCAGCATTTCGACCGAACCGAGTACGCGTTCGAGCTGGGCAATAACTTCGGGTTTGAGGTTCATCATGGTTCTTACTCTCTTAACGGTTGGATAATTCTGGTTATCCACTTCGCTCCACTTGGGCACGATGAGTTCGCGCACGCCATTTTCAGGGACGCATGAACCCATCCATGGGGCTTGACTGTCGCCATCCTTAGCGACAGACACCCTTTTAAATGGCGCACGCAAACTCATCTCTTCTTCAGGTTGAGTCAAGTGGATAACCAGATGGATAATAAATAGCAGTGAAAGGGGCGTCTTGTATACGTCAGCAGCGGGGTTGCTGTCAATGTGGGGTGCTGTTGCTGAGGCTTAAGGGCAGGTTCGTCGCCATGAAAAAGGTGGTCTCGTTTCCGGGATTGGCGTGATTGTGTTTTAAAAAAGGAGAATTCCGACCAATGTTTGAATCACAGGGTTTTTTCAATTTAGATGGGCTGCAGCTCGAATATCAGCTATTGACCCCTTCGCAAAGCACCGAGCTGACGTTGGTCTTTCTGCATGAGGGGCTTGGTTGTGTTGCTATGTGGAAAGATTTTCCACGTCAGGTTGCGCAGTCGACAGGGTGCCGGGTCCTGATTTACAGCCGGGCTGGTTACGGTAAGTCTGCTCGTTGCACCTTACCCAGACCGCTCTCCTTCATGCACGATGAAGGACTGGGTGTCCTGCCGAAAATTCTGGCGGTCGCCGAAATTAAAAAGGCCATCCTGGTCGGGCATAGCGACGGTGCTTCTATCGCCCTGATCAACGCTGGCGGTGCTACCGATACGCGGCTTAAGGGCCTGATTCTGATGGCCCCGCATGTCTTTGTCGAAGAACTCACCCTGGCCAGTATCCGCGCGGCCAGAACTGCTTACCAGACCACCGATCTGCGTCAGCGACTGACCCGTTACCATGGTGACAACGTTGACTGCGCTTTTCTGGGCTGGAATCAGGCCTGGCTCGATCCGGATTTTTTGAGCTGGAATCTGGAAACGTACCTGTCAAAGATTGAAGTTCCTGTCCTGCTCATTCAGGGCGAGGAGGATCGTTACGGAACAATCCGCCAGCTGGAAAAGATCAGCGCTCAACTCCCACAACCCGCAGAAATAGTCCTGTTGCCTGATTGTGGACACTCCCCTTTTCGTGACCGACCAGCAGAGACCCTCCGGGCGATCACCGCTTTCTTGCAGTAGGGCCACGCTTTTTTGTCTTTCTCGACTGATGGAAGAGATTTCATTTCGCACAGTGGAATGCTGATTGTTTAATTTTCATGTGTAAAACGACGTTATTAAAGTTTTTATTAAGGGAACGTTCCCTTTCACCTGCGTGCCACTCTTCTGTATTTACAGCCTGAAAACCATATGGATACAGGGATATAGCCCTAACGCCTCATCTTGTCAGGAGGAGGGCATTAATATCTGGCCCTTGTGAGTTTTGCAGTGCGGAACTGAGTTTTAAAAACATTGTTTTATTTGTTGACACCGACCCACTTTCCTATAAAAATTGGTTAAAGAGCAGGAGTCATCAAAGAAATTCAATTCAGGGGGGATCCGCCCAGAGAAGGAGAACGCGCAATGCAGAATCATACTGTTGAAGTGGATGTAGCCGCTGGCGGAGTGTCGCTAAAATTTGCCCCGATCTTCAACGTTGCGGTCCCTTTTATCGATCGTCATCTTGATGAAGGGCGTGCGGATAAGGTGGTGATCCGCACCAACCAGGCGGTCGAGGTTACTTATGCTGAATTAGCGCAAAAGGTCAATCGCTGCGGTAACGCCCTGCTTGATTTGGGTATCGGTCAAGGCGATAGGGTGATCATGATCGTCAAGGATTGCGCCGAGTTTTTCTACTGCTTCTG
>JAKIUS010000257.1 GCA_021647445.1 Geopsychrobacter sp.
GTCCAAACAGAATCTTTTTCATCGGCGTCTCCTTTGTGTCAGGGTGCAGAATCGTTTATTTCGCGACATTCAAACTTTGGTTTTGACCGCATCCCAGCGTTTGATCTGCCAGGTAACACGAGCGGTTGCGATATGGTTCTGGTGTGCGTCGTGAATCTCTGTGGTCTGAGTAAACAGCAGTTTGTCGGTCTCGGCAAGAGGTTTGAGGATTTCATTTTTCAATTGCTGGTCAGACAGGCAGGTTTCAGCAATGATTGCACTTTTGGCCTGATAGCGATAATCGATGTCCAGATGCGCCATAATCAACCGGTAACGGGCCGGGTTCAAGCGTGACAGAAAGAGCAGGCCCGAGGAAAATTCGGCAACCGTAGCGATGCAGCAGGCGTGGATGCCTCGAATGTGATTCTGATTACGACGGCGGTAAGGAGCGGTTGTTTTGACATGCTCTTTACCCAGTTCGAGAATCCGGATTCCGTGGGGGCGGTTGAACGGGATCAGCCGACCCAGAAAAATGTTCAGCATGCGGAGGCGCCAGCGGGAACGGCGCGCACCTTCAAGAAGTGAAGGAAGTTTTGCCAGACCGCTCATGCGACCTCCTTTCCGGCTTTATATCCCTGGTGGACAGCATCAAAGATCATGGCCGGTTTCCGGGCATCTCCAATCGTCTGAAATTCAATTCTCAGATCCTGACAGCAATTTTGCAGGGCATTTTCGGCCTGCGTTCCAATCGCCAGGACGACCGTGTCAGCCGGAAGCAGTTCGCTGATTTTTTCACCATTGTCCCCTGGCCCTTCAATCTGAACTCCTTCAGGGGTGATAGCGGTGACCTTGACTCCGGTATGGCTGTTGATGCCATAGCGCTCAAGATCCTGCAACATGGTCCAACGTGTTGTTTTGCCAAAGTTGCGGCCAAGTTTATCGAGCATTTCGACAATGCTGACCTGACGATGGCCACTGGTAGCGAGGCGGTAGAGTTCTTCAGGGTCTTCCGCGCGATGAACCAGGAGAAACTTGAGGGTTTCAGCAGGCAGGGTGGCTTCTTCGGCAAGCATCAGGGCGCTTTCAATCCCGACGGCACCACCACCGATAACAACCACCTGTTGACCAGCATGAACCTTTTGCTGGAGCAGATCCCAGGCCTGGATGACATGGGGCAGATCATGGCCGGGAATGGGCGGAGCCTGTGGTCGTCCCCCGGTGGCGAGAATAACCAGATCAGGGCGGATCTTTTGTAACAGACTGGCATCAACCCTGGTGCCAAGGCGCGTTTCAATCTTTGCCAGACCAATCTGTCGAGCCAGGTCACGGGCCAGAAGGCGAAACTCTTCGCGTCCCGGAGGTGCTCCGGCAAGATCAAGCTGGCCGCCAAGCCGGGTCGACTCTTCAGCCAGGATAACCTGGTGGCCCTGCTCGGCAGCAGCGAGGGCGGCACTCATTCCACCAGCACCTCCACCAACTACCAGAACTTTTCTGGTTTTCTGTGGTGCTGTGACAGCTTCATCCTCATGCCCGGCCCGTGGGTTGCACAGACATTCGACATGTTGAAATTTGAAGAGTGCATCAAAGCAGCCCTGCCCGCAGGCGACGCAGTGAATCAGTTGATGTTCTTTGCCTGTTGCGGCCTTATTGGGGAGTTCCGGGTCAGTGATCAAGGCACGTCCCATGGCGACTGCATCACACCAGCCCTGAGAAATCAGTTTACGGGCGGTATGTGGATCATTGATACGATGCCCGGCAATGACCGGGATCGAGACCTGTTCGCGGATATTTCTTGCCAGGTAGGCAAATGCGCCACGCGGGACCTTGGTCACAATCTGCGGCATCTGTGCTTCATGCCAGCCAACATTGATGCTCAAGGCATTGGCTCCGGCCTGTTCGAGGGCGCAGGCGAACTGTTGCAGAGTTTCACGACCAATCCCTCCGGGCATAAAATCATTGCCGTTCATCCGCACCAGTAGTGGGAGGTTGCTGGCCTGTTTGATGGCCTTGATGACTTCGAGGCCAAAGCGCATGCGGTTTTCGAGTGACCCTCCCCAACGATCCTGGCGTTTATTGGTCAGGGGCGAGAGAAAGCTGCTGAAGATATAGCCGGTTCCGGCCAGCACTTCGACTGCATCGAACCCGGCCTTGGTTACACGCAGGGCTGCAGCAGCAAAGGCCTGAATCAGCCCTTCGATTTCGATTTCTTCCAGTTCACGCGGGGTTTCTCCGGTCAGGCGTGACGGCACTGCCGAGGGGGCCACCGGTTGAGTCCCGCCAGTCAGCATCGAATGATTGTAGCGTCCGGCATGGTTAAGCTGAACGAAGGCTTTGGCCCCTCCTTCATGAATGGTTGTGGCCAGTCGGCTCAGGCCAGGAATAAAGCTGTCGTCATGGGCACCGATGTGGCCGACATGGGCCGAAAGCAGATCGATACTGGCATAACCGACACCGATCAGCCCGGCACCACCTTTTGCACGGGCGGCGTAGAAGGCGCAGAGTTTGTCTGTAACCTGATAATCATCAGCCATATTCAGGTGCATGGCTGGCATCAGAATGCGATTTTTAAGCGTCAGCCCCCCCAGCGTCCAGGGCGAAAAGAGTGAATCGTTCATCACTTTATCCTTCAGAATAGCTTGTTAAAGTCAGCGGCAAGAACGTTGAACAGATTGGTTTTTATTAAGGCTTGTTTCAAGAGATCGGGATCGGCGAGCAGGTCCTGCATGAAAAGGATCTCCGAGGCCTTCAAATAGGTGTGGAAGAGCGGTAGTGGTTGCTCGCCGAACAGGCTTTTTATCAGCTCGGCGATATTCGACTCACTGGCATAGGGCTTCAGTTTGCTTGCGCGATCGAGCATCTTGCGCAGGTAAAAAAGGACCGTCTCATCGACCGATTCGATGCTGTAGCGATGACCGGGGAGAATCTGACAATCGCGCAGACTGATCAGATTTTCCAGGCTGTTGCAGTAAGCGCGATAGTTGTGGAAACGTCCGTCAAAGGTCTGAAGGTCGATATCGAGGAGCGGTGATTGAAAGATGCCCCGCAACAGCACGTCGCCAGTGACCGCCTGCTCTCCAACCCGGTAGACCAGGTCGCTCTGTGAATGGCCGGGACAGGGCAGAATCTCTATGCCTAATTGTTTCGGAAGTGGGGAGTTTTCTATCACCTCATAGGTTTCGGGATAGGGTGGAAAAACCGAGTCGTTGTCGATCTCGTCGCGCAGTTCGGTTAGATATTCGCGACTGAAACCGTAGCCGAGCAGCACCTTCATCATCCCTTCTAAGCGGCGGTCATGATGGACCATTTTGTCGACATCGCGCTGTGGCAGGTAGATGGTTGCGCCGGTCTCTTTGCCAAGACGCGCCGCATTGCCCCAATGATCGATATGGCAGTGGGTCATAAAGACGTGGCGCAGATCACTCAGATCTATTTCTGCCTTGATCAGTTCCCATGCCGTTTCGGTCGGTGGTCCACAATCGAACAGCACCAGTTCACCTGCGAGGCGGGCGCTGTAAAAATGGACATCGCCGACCAGGTAGGGGGTGGCTATGGTGTGTTGTTTGATCATTGCTTCCTTCACTTCTCTATGGGAGAAGGGTCAACTTGCGAGGCTCTAAAGGGGGGGATGATCTCAGGCTGTCCACTTCAGGGGACGCATAAACCCATCCCTGGGGCTTGACTGCCGCCATCCGGGCGGCAGACACCCCCTCCGTGGACAACCTGAGCTCAGCTTCTTCAGTTTCAGGTTTTAATTAAAACAGATACTTCTCTTCTTCCAGTGAACGCTTGGAGAGCAGACGCACCGCCTGCAGCAGACCGCTGGCATCGTACTTGGCGAAGCGGCGTACCCCGGAGAGGATCATGCTTAGGGTATCACCCTCTTCGACGTAGAAGGCACCACGCTTAGCGGCAGTCCCGGCGATCTCGGTCGCGTTGAAAGAGCAAACCTTAACCACGGCCAACAGCAGTTCACGTTTGGCTTCACTGGCGGCCGCCCAGGATTTTTCGGCGCGCAATACCGC
>JAKIUS010000258.1 GCA_021647445.1 Geopsychrobacter sp.
TGCTCTCGTTCACGATCTGTTTGGTTTCTCCCCGGGACGGCTGCATCATCGCCAGGCCCTTTGCGGCATCCGATTTGACCTGGAGAACCGAATCGTTACTGCGTGCTGCCCCCGTGCGAATCTGTTCAAAGGAGTCGCCGATGGTATCGAGGGATTGGGCCGTCCCTTCGACCGAGCGGGCAATCTCATCGGCCTGATTGGCCACCTCACGCACGCTGGCGGTCATCTCTTCGACGGCGGTGGTGGTTTCGATAAATTTGACCGTCGAATGGTCCATCGCCATCGCCATCTCTTCGAGGGACGCAGATAGCTGCCGTGAGAGTGCTGCCTCATCTTGCGAACGATGCGAGAGTTGGCGCATCAGGGTTTGAACATCGGACTGTTTCGCCTCCATCACCTCCACATCCTTGCGCGTAACCTTTGACGCCGAAAGCCCATCATTGGCACGATCAACCAGGTAGAAGCTGGCCTGGGCCAGACTGCGATAGTGAGGAATCAGTTGATCGGCGGTTTTGAGCATCTTGTTAACCATCTTCTGAGTCTGATCAACACCCTTTTCCAGAGCGCGGGAGAGACTCTCGATGGTTTCGTCATGGATCTGTATTTCGCCGGTCAGTGGTAATAACATCATCAGTTGTTGGCGCAACTGTTTTTTAAGTGAGCTGCGGACAAAGAGAAAGGACGAGACCGCCATGCCATAGCCGAAGATGATGCTCAGTAGGATGAAAGGGGGCTTAAGAGCGGCATCTCCGACGGCGACTGTGGCGATAAAGGGGAAGAGAACTGCTGAAAGCAGGCCCATCAGGTGGGTGAAGAAGAAGACCTTCTTCAGATAGCTGATCTCGGTCACTTTGCTGAACCCCATGATAGCTCCTGTCTCAATTAGGTGTAGGGAAGTGCTTTCTCACGTGGATCTGTTGCAAGGAGCACGGGTTGCGGCAGGGCAGGACCGACAGCTTCAATTAACTATCACAAATATCACCACTCAGCAAGAAGCTTCCCCTTTCGTCCAGCCGGTTGCTGAGCTATGATGATGGCTGTAAAATATATCCGGCCGGACTGTGGGGCTTTTTTTGTCCCTTTGAATCGGAGATTGAGCCCATTATCTTTAAGCGAATAGTTAATGTTCTGGATCTCCCTTCGCTGTTCGTAGGACGAAGAATCTTAACAACAACGAAAACCGGGAGCCCCCATGACACGTCATCTACTACTTCTTTTAGGTCTGATTCTCTTGTTGCCTCTTCCGCTCTGGGCGACGACGGATGATGTTGAACAGAGTCTGCGGCGCGATTACCCGACTCTTGAATTTCAGCAGATCACCCCTGGCCCCTTCGATGGAGCCTATCAGGTGGTTGTGAATCAGGGCGATATCCTCTATTACCTGCCACAGCAAGGCTTTCTGATCACCGGTGAAATCTGGACGCGAGATGCGCAGAACTTAACCCGGAACGCACAAACCGAATTGATGACTCAAAAAGCGGGGCTCTTTCCCCTAGATAAGGCGTTGATTATCGGCAATGGTCCGCACCAGGTGATTGAAGTCGTCGACCCCGACTGCCCCTATTGTCGCGAGGGGTCTGCGTTCTTCACTGGGCGCAAGGATGTAACGCGCTATATCTATCTCTTCCCCCTCGATATTCACCCTCAGGCCGAGGCCAAGGCGGCCTTTATCCTCTCAGCGAAGGATCCTCAAGTTGCCTACGAAGATGTGATGGGTGGGGCCTATGATAATCAGGAGCTGCCCCCCTTCAAGGATAATGGTCGCTTGAAGATACACCAGGAGCTTGGTCTGAAACTCGGTATCCATGGCACCCCCAAATATTGGATCGACGGTCGTTTTGTTGCGGGATCGAACCTGAAACTGGCGGAAAAGATGCTTAGCGGTAAGCAGGACTGATGACGCAAATTGTAAGTACGAACCAGGCTGAACTGCTGGCTCCAGCCGGCAGTCTCGAATCTTTTTTTGCCGCGATGGAAGCTGGTGCCGATGCCGTTTATGTCGGTTTGAAAGAATTCTCGGCGCGCGCCAAAGCCAAAAACTTTTCTCTGCGCGAACTCGAGCTGGTCTGCCGTTATGTGCGGCGTGAGGGCCGTCGTGTCTATGTGACCCTCAATACCCTGGTCAAAGAGCGTGAACTGCCGCAATTGATTGAAACCCTCGGCGCACTGCAGCAGATCGGCATCGATGGCGTCATCGTTCAGGATCTGGCGGTCTGGCAGTTGGTGCAGAGTCATTTTCCCGGCCTTGAGCTGCATGCCTCGACCCAGATGACTGTGCATAACGCCGCCGGGGTCAAGATGCTTGAGCGCATGGGCTTCACCCGCGCGGTGCTTTCACGTGAACTGACCCTGGCTGAAATCGGCGAAATTCGTCGCCAGACAACCATCGAGCTGGAACATTTCATCCATGGCGCACTCTGTTTCTCCTTCTCCGGTCAGTGTTACTTCTCCTCCTTTTTAGGCGGTATGAGCGGCAACCGCGGACGCTGCGCCCAGCCCTGCCGTCGCCAGCATCGTCAGCGCCAGCAGGAGGGCTATTACTTCTCGACCAACGACCTGTCGGCCATCGATTTGATTCCACAACTGCTAGAAGCCGGGGTCTTAAGTCTCAAGATCGAGGGCCGGATGAAGAGTGCCGAATATGTGCATAATGTAGTCGGTGCCTACCGCCTGGTGCTGGATGCGGCACCTTTGCAGCGTAAGGCGGCGATTACTGAAGCCAAGCAACTGCTCAAATCGAGTTTTGGGCGCAAACCGACCAAGGGTTTTCTTAGTGGAGGACAGCCGCAAGACATAGCGATCCCCTCGGTCAAGGGGGCGACCGGGCAATATCTGGGCGAGGTCGAACGGGTCAATGGCCGCAATCTCAGTTTCCGCAGCAGTATCGCCCTGCAGTTGGGTGATCGTCTAAGGGTTCAACCACGCAGTGACCGTGCTGGAACTGCCTTTACCCTGCGCGACCTGCAACACGGGGCAAAGCGCGTGAGTCGTCTCGAAAAGGGTCTGGTCTCAGTGCCGACCCCCTTTCACGATCGTTTTAAGGTCGGGGATTCGGTGTTCAAGGTCTCTTCGAGCAGCGCTTTTAACATGAGTGAGCAGGCCTGTCGCAAGAAGCTGGAACAGCTGCCGATCCAACGCGCACCTCTTGATCTTGAGGTGACTGTCAGTCCGACAGAGATTCGTTTGAATGCCGAAGCCCGTGGTCAGCTGTGGCAGGAGAGCTACGCCATCGAAAGTTTTGCCGCCAGTGAACGGGGCCTGGATCACAAGCTGCTGCATAAGGTTTTTGTCGCCACCGATAAGGCCCCTTTCAGCCTGCGACGGCTCAAGGTTAAGACCGCCAAGGGCTTGTTCGTCCCGCCCAAGCGCCTAAAAGAGATCCGCCGTCAATTCTACAGCCTCATGAGCCAAAGCTGGCCGGCAGAGGTGAGCGGGCGGCCCAGCGGGGTGACCGAGGGGTTAGCCGCTCTTCTGCCGGTGCGGCCTCGGCGGGTAAGTGCGAAGGGCTTGCGCGTACAACTGCGCGATGCCTCGGAGCAAAAACTGCTGCAGGAGCCTGGTATCGACCAGTTATTGTTGAGTATCTCAGCGTCCAACCTGCATGCGGCACCGAGTCTGCGCAAACGGGCCGAGCAGGTTCTTTGGGATATCCCTTTTATTCTGATTGGTGATGACTGGCAAACCACTAAGCAGATGGTCGAACAGCTTTACGCGCTTGGCTTCCGGCGTTTTCGCTTGAATAATCTCGGTGATTTTCCGCTCTTTGATCAACTGGATGGGGTCAAACTCTACAGCAGTTTCCGGCTCTTTTCTCTTAACCACCGGGCGCTTCTCGGCTGGCGCGCTTTAGGTATAAGCGAGGCCGAACTCTATATCGAGGATGATCGCGATAACCTCGCCGACATTTTGCGTCATGATGCCGGCATCGATCTAGCGCTGACGATCTATGGCAGCGTGCCCCTTCTCAGGTCACGCATCGAAATTCGTCAGCTTAAAGGT
>JAKIUS010000259.1 GCA_021647445.1 Geopsychrobacter sp.
CCTGCTGAAAGAGTTGGCCCTGAAGGGGGCGGCAACGCCCCAGTGGTGGGGTGAGCTGCTCGTAGTCTAAGGTGAAAGTTGGCCAGGTTGGGTGCTGCCAAACATATAGAGGCATAAACGGGTCCCCTTTGCGTCAGAATTTGAGGCAATGATAGGCTCGTTATGAGTTGAAAAGCAAGGCCCTATTGCGTCAAAATTTAAGGCAATAGGGCCTTGCTTTATGCTACATGCTGACAAAGATTGACCAATATCAGTCCATATTTTGCAATTTTGCAAGCCTGACAGACTGCTAACGTCTCGCCATCATCAAACGCACCCCCAACCCCAGTAACAGAGTCCCACAAACCCCTTGGAGCCAGCGATGCAACGCCGATGAGAGTAAAACCTGGCGATAACGATCAAGCAGTAGGGCGACCAGGCAGAGCCATAAAAAAGCTATGCTGAAATGGATGGCGGCAAGAAAGAGGGATTTGAGCAGAACCGGGTCACCGGGATGGATAAACTGCGGCAGAAAAGCGAGATAAAAAACTGCGGTTTTGGGGTTTAAGACGTTACTCATCACCCCCTCGACAAAACTACGCCGCAGCGAACGTGGACGGGTCTGATCAGCCGAAAACTCCGGTTCCTCATCGGTTTTCAACGCACTACGCAACGACTGAAACCCGAGCCAGCCCAGATAGAGTGCGCCGACAATTTTGAGCAGAAGGTACAGGGTGGCCGAGGCCATCAGGATGAGCGAGACACCCAATGCCGAGAGCAGAGCATGAAAAAACAGACCACTACAGATTCCGGCGGTGGTAACAATGCCGCTGCGCACATCGCCGCCTAAGACATTACGAATCACCAACAGAGTATCTGCCCCCGGAGTCAGGGTTAAAATCCCGGCGAAAGCGATAAAGGTCATAAGTGATGAATCGATCATTGCAGACTCTCTGTCTAGGAATTTTTCAATTTCAGGGTCAACAGAATCGCCAATGCCGTCAACCCGGCACAGATGAGGTAACTCGGCACGAAGGTCTTGCTGATTTCTGCCAGCAGGCCGGCGCTGCCCGGCCCGACAATCTGACCAGCGGCAAAAAAGAGGGTCAGGGTACTGAAACCACTGGCAGCATGCTCAAGGCCGAGATATTCGGCCACCGCCGCCGCCATAATCGTCGGCATCGCAAAGAGGACCGATCCATAAAAGATCACCGACAACCACAGCGCCCAGGCCCCGAGATAGCCTCCGAGGCCGGCCAGCAGGTAGGCACAAGTGAACATGCCATAGACCAGCAGCATGCCGTTACGCCGTCCGATGCGATCGGAAAGCGTCCCAAAGAGCACACCGGAGAAGAGACCGAACAGACCGACCCAGGACCAGAGCCGACCAGCAGCCGCCTCGCTGAAACCGTACTCATCAACCATGGTTGTCACAATAAAGGTCCCGTAGACCATATAGGTCAGACCGAAGATCAGGTAGATAACCCCAAGGTGCAGCAAAATTTTGGTGTTTGACCGAGCTTTAAATTCTGCGGAGTGGGCTTTTTCAAACTGACCATAGGGCTTAAGTCCGAGTTCAGCGGGATCATTGCGCACCACCACCCAGGCAACGATTGCGGCAACCAGACTGACCAAGGCCAGACCCAGCCAACTATTACGCCAGCCGTAGGCGGCATTAATCGCCGGAACCGTAAGCCCCGCCACAATGATTGCTAGGCCGTTACCGGCAATAATCAACCCGGCGGCCAGACCACGCTTGTTACGGCGGAACCAGTGCGAAACCAGCACCATGGTTGGAATATTGGCAAAACCGCTGCCGGCCCCGACGAGTCCGTAATAAAAAATCAAAGCACTCAAGGTTTCACATCGGCTGATCATCAACATACAGAAGAAGATCAGGGTCAGGCCGCCACAGATTACCACACGGGGCCGCAAGCGACGAATCAACCAAGGGGAGAGGGCAACCGAAACCAGATAACCGATAAAGTTGCCGGTACTGATCAGGCCCATCTGATCATAACCGAGGCTCAACGCCTGGTGCATCGCGGGCAACAGCAGGCCGAAGGAGAAACGCGCCAGACCAAGGCAGGCGAAGAGGGTCAGCGCCCCGGACAGTACGATCATCCAGCCGTAATGACAGGGGATTTTACGCGCCAGCGTCACAGGGCCTCAGAATCTGCGGCAGGCAACTGGGCCGCGATGGCCGCCATCACTCGTTCGACAATCGCGATGTGGGTCTCCTTGCAATTATCCAAAGCGAAGAGATCATCAAAATTGAGCGGCGCACCGAAACTGACATGCGCCTTCTGCCCGATAGCGGCAAAACGCCAATGATTCAAACCGGTCAGCGCCGAGGGGATCACCACCGGCCGGTGATCATAAATCAGCTTTCCGACGCCACGGTTCCCCTTACCGAGACGCCCGTCTTTATGCCGGGTCCCCTCGGGGAAGAGCATTACTTTTTCGGTTTCGAGCAACTGCCCCAGCTGTTTCCCGGCCTTGATATCACGCCCACGCCGCACCGGGAAAGCCCCCCAACTGCGAAATATTGCACTCAAAAGAGGATTGCGAAATAACTCCTCCTTCGCCGGAGCCCAGAGCATTTGCAGGGGGAATGCGCGCAACACCACCCAGGGGAGACAAACCGTCTCATAACCAGAGATGTGATTTGAAGCAATCAACACCCCGCCATGCGCGGGGATATGCTCGATACCGCTGGCTGTAAACCGATTCAAACATGAGGCATAAAAACCGAAGACATAAGCAGCAAGCAACGCCCAGAGACGTCGTAGAAGTGGTGTTTGCACAGGTTCTTCCTTTCAGCGGTCAGATAACAGCGAGCAGTATAACCGATCGAGCCACCGCAAAGAAATAATCTTGTATCTGAAGGCTCTGCCCGTTACCCTGTCTTCACGAAACATCATGTATTGGATGATAAAACTCCGGGGGAGACTTGTAATGTCCGATCTTACTCAACTGCCAGCCTGGCAGGCTCTTGACGAAAACCGACAACAACTCGCAGCAACCAGCATGCGCGAGCTATTTGCTGCAGACCCGCAGCGTTTTCAAAACTTTTCATTGCAGTTAAATGATCTGCTCTTCGACTTTTCAAAAAATTGTTTCACCCATAAAACCATCGAACTGCTGACCCAGTTGGCCGAGCAACGGGGACTGCGCGAGCGCATCGAAGCCTTGTTCAGTGGCGAGCACGTCAATATTACTGAAGGGCGGGCGGCGTTGCACAGCGCGCTACGCAACCCTAGCACTACCCCTGTTTATGTTGATGGACAAAACATCATGCCGCAGATTAACAGGGTGCTGCGACAGATGGCCGATTTTTCTGAACAGGTGCGTAGCGGAGACTGGCGCGGTTACACCAACCGGCCAATTACCGATGTTATTAATATCGGCATCGGCGGCTCAGACCTGGGGCCACTGATGGTGACCGAAGCACTCAAACCCTACGCCAGCGACAAGCTGCGTAGTCATTTCGTCTCGAACGTCGATGCCAGCCAGCTCACCGAAGTATTGAAACAGCTCAATCCGGAAACCAGCCTCTTTCTCATCGCCTCAAAGACTTTTACCACCCAAGAGACCCTGACCAATGCCCACTCGGCACGCGCCTGGTTTCTGGAGCAGGCGCAAGATGAAGAACACATCGCGCGGCACTTTGTCGCCCTTTCGACCAACCGAGACAAGGTGGTCGAGTTCGGCATCGATCCGGCCAATATGTTCGAGTTTTGGGATTGGGTCGGCGGCCGCTATTCGTTGTGGAGCGCCATCGGTCTGTCGATCGTACTGGCGATCGGAATGGAAAGGTTTGAAGAACTCTTAAGTGGCGCACATCTGGTCGACAACCATTTTCGCAACGCGGACTGGGCTGAAAATATTCCGGTGATGATGGCCTTAATTGGACTATGGAACAGCAACTTCCTCGGGGCCGAGAGTCAGGCGATTCTACCTTACGATCAATACCTGCATCGTTTCCCGGCCTACTTGCAGCAGGCCGATATGGAGAG
>JAKIUS010000260.1 GCA_021647445.1 Geopsychrobacter sp.
CCAACGATGCAGCCATGTTTAAACTGCTCTATCTGGCGCTGAACAATATCGCAAAGAAGTGGACCATGCCGATCAGAGATTGGCGGGCCGCCCTCAACCGATTTACTATTTTATTTGAAGATAGAATCCCGGCTGATTGACAACCGAAATCAAGAGCCATTTACACAAACTACTTTACAGGCCCTGAAATACACAAATATTACTTATATAACTTCTTCCTGAAAGAGGGCACTTTAGCATTGTGCCTCTAGGGTTTGCTTGAATATTGAACGAAAGAACAATTTATGAATAAGAAGCTTCTCTTTTTATCTCCTTTTTTTTATCCTGAGCCTATATCGACTGGAAAGTACAATAGCTTTCTTGCTAGATCAATTGTTGAAAGTGGTAAGGACGTTATCGTTGGTTGCTCTCATCCCCTTTATCCTGATTGGAAGCCTTCTATCTCTACCGAGTCTTTCAAAGGAGCTGAAATCATCCGTGGCGGTTCCTGCATTAAGTACCCGAGATCTGCAATGGCGCGAAGGTTGGTTCTTGAACTCTGGTTTACGCTTCATGCGATTTCTGTAGTTCTTAAAGTCAGAAAAAAAATAGATTCAATAGTTGTTGTATTTCCTCCGAGCCTCTTCTTTTGTTTGATTCGTTTGGTTTTGCCGTCTAACGTCCGTCGAATTGGGATCGTTCATGATTTACAAGGTATCCTTGGTCTTACTGGTGGTGGCCTAGCAAAAAGGATTCTTTCTAAAATCGTAACTTATGTTGAAAAAGCCGGTTTCTCGGCTTGTGATAAATTGGTGTTGTTGTCTGAGGCAATGAAAAGAAACGTGGTTTGTGGGTATGGCATCGACCCGAATAAATGTTTAGTACACTATCCTTTTGTCACTGAAGCGATTGATAATGATAACAAAATGCGAAACGTACTTGAAAAGTGTTTGCCCGTGAATTTCAAGCATGTCATATACTCCGGTGCGCTCGGCGAAAAGCAAGACCCCGAAAACCTGCTAGGTATGTTCACTAAACTCGTCGCTACCCGGAAGGACATAGTTTGTCATATTTTTTCTCGCGGTCCTTTGTTTGAGCAATTACAGTGTGCTCTCCCTCCAGATATCAAAGATAGGATCCTTTTTCACGACCTTGTTGATGAGGCTGATTTGCCTGAATTGTTTGCCCGCTCAACTGTCCAGGTGATTCCTCAAAAAGTCGGTACTTCAGGTGGGGCTTTCCCTTCAAAATTACCCAATTTGCTCGCTTCTGGGGTGCCCGTTTTTGCCGTTACTGATGAGGGGAGTGAACTTTCAAAATTACTGGCCGAGTCTGGGATTGGTGTTTGTAGGCATAGCTGGGAACTAGATAGTGTTGTTGCGACGTTATCTTCTTTTGTTGATCAGGTGTCGCAAAGCTCAAATTTTGAAAGAGCGACTAAAATTAAGAGCTTTGTAAATAAATATTTTAATGTAGATAACCTAGTCAAAGAATTGGAAGCTGTCTGATGGGTAATGAGAATATGTCTGTTGGGAATGTAATCATTTTTGGCGGTACTGGATTCATCGGTTCACACTTTTGTCGGCACTTGATTGAGAATAAGCTCGTGAAGAAAATTTATCTGGCCGACATCAAACCCTTGAACACACAACAGCAAAATAATCCGACCCTAGGAAAAGCCCTTGCTGAGGGCTGTGTCGAATATCGTGAGATGGATGTCCGCAATCTTACCAGCTTTGCTGGGTTGGATACAAATATCGACCTCATCGTCAATTTTGCAGCGGTTCATAGAGAACCAGGCCATCAAGATCATGAGTATTTCGAAACGAACCTTTCAGGTGCTGAGAACGTCTGCCATTGGGCTGAACAGGTAGCTTGTAACAAGATTATATTTACCAGTAGTATTTCACCATACGGGGTGTCAGCACATGAGAAAGACGAAACGACTATTCCTGTGCCGGTAACAGCCTATGGCTCTTCAAAGCTAGTCGCCGAAAAAATCCATCAGACGTGGCAGAAGGCAGACTCAAAGAGACAACTTCTCATTGTTAGACCAGGTGTGGTTTTTGGACCGGGTGAGGGTGGCAATGTGACCCGTCTTGTCCGTTCGGTGCTGAAAAGATATTTCTTCTTCATGGGGAACCAGGGCACTCGAAAGTCAGGTGGTTATGTCAAGGAGCTTTGCGCCAGTTTAGTGTGGGGTTTGCGGCAACTAGAACACGTCGAGGACAGAATCGTCTTGTATAACTTTTCGATGAATCCACCACCTTCCATGAAAGAATACGTTGATACCATTTGTTCTGTTGCGAAGGTTAAACGCTTTATACCCTCAGTACCATTTAGTCTACTTATGTTGGTTTCTTATCCAATTGAAGGTGTCGCCAAAGTTTTTTCCATCCAGCAACCGATCAGTCCCGTAAGAATCCGGAAATTGGTCAGGCCAAATAATGTATTACCTAACGTATTGAGTCAGTCTTCCTATGAATACAAATACGACCTTAACTGCGCTATGGAAGACTGGAAATCTGAAAATCCACAGGACTGGGAATGAAGTCCAACAAATTATCGGGGAATGTCATGAAAAAGGTTGCACTCATCACCGGCATCACTGGCCAGGACGGATCTTACCTAGCTGAATTCCTACTCGAAAAAGGCTACATCATCCATGGCATCAAACGCCGTGCTTCATTGTTTAACACCGAACGGGTCGATCATATCTATCAGGATCCGCATGTCGAAGGATCCAACTTTCATCTGCATTATGGAGATCTGAGCGACAGCTCGAACCTCACACGCATCATCCAGGAGGTCCAACCCGACGAAATTTACAACTTGGGTGCCATGAGCCATGTCGCAGTCTCCTTCGAGTCACCAGAGTACACCGCCGATGTCGACGGCATCGGTACGCTACGGATTCTTGAAGCGATTCGGTTGCTGGGGTTAGAAAAAAAAGCTCGCTTTTATCAGGCTTCGACCAGTGAACTCTATGGCCTTGTGCAGGAGACCCCGCAGAAAGAGACGACCCCGTTCTATCCACGCTCACCCTATGCGGTGGCCAAGATGTACGCCTATTGGATTACGGTCAACTTTCGTGAAGCCTATGGCATGTACGCCTGCAACGGCATCCTGTTTAACCATGAATCTCCGCGCCGTGGTGAAACCTTTGTTACGCGCAAGATTACCCGCGCTGTTGCGCATATCTCTCAAGGGCTTGAGGACTGTCTCTATCTTGGGAATATGGACGCGCTACGTGATTGGGGCCACGCCAAGGATTATGTCGAGATGCAGTGGTTGATGTTGCAGCAGGATAAACCGGACGATTTTGTGATTGCCACCGGCGTGCAGTATTCGGTGCGTCAATTTGTTGAGTTTGCTGCCGCCGAATTGGGTATCACCCTGCGCTGGGAAGGGACTGGAATCGACGAGATAGGCATCGTTGATTCTGTGAGGAGTGATGAGTTAGGCGTGAAGGGTAATGGTCTAAACGCCTCACCCCTCACACCTCACTCCTCACCGTCATCTGACACCTCACTGAGTGTCGTCCCTGGTGACGTTATCGTTCGCGTTGATCCACGTTACTTCAGACCGACCGAGGTCGAGACCTTGCTGGGCGATCCAACCAAGGCGAAGGAGAAGCTGGGTTGGGTACCGAAGACCAGCTTGCAGGAGTTGGTGAGTGAGATGGCCCAGGCCGATCTTCAAATTGCGAAGAAGGCTCGCTTGTTGAAGGATCATGGGTATGAGGTTTTGGTGCCAAAGGAATAGGCCTTTTCACCGCCCCCTGTGTCAGGATAGATGTCGCCTCTCGGTGAGAGACTTTGTGTTAAGCTCCGGGGCGAAAGAGAGACCGACATAGACAATGAAAACCAAGTATTCCAAAGAGTTTAAAGAGAGCATCATTGCCCGGCTTTTGCCGCCGCAAAATGCTAGCGCTCCGTACGTCGCCAGAGAGACCGGGGTACCCAAACATACCCTCTACACCTCGCGGATCCAGTAACGTAATTC
>JAKIUS010000261.1 GCA_021647445.1 Geopsychrobacter sp.
CATTGAAGAGAACTGCGTAACAGGTCAAAACTCAATTTGTAGTTCGCCGAAATCAGAACCTCTGATTGTGCGTGCGGCTTGCCGATGGCATAGAGGCCGGGGGTAACCGTGTAGTGATCGCGACCAATGCCCCAGCGCATGGCCAGACGTCCCAGATGGTCATTTGTATTGAGAGTGCGTTTAACCAGCGGAACTCTGCCGATCGTAGTTTCAACCCAATCCTCGACAAAGCCTTCGAGACGATAGCCCACTCGTCTGTGTTCGTCTTTTGGTGGACAACAGGGCTCAGCGGTTACGGTTGGTGAGCAGCAGTCTTGTTCCCCCTCTGTTGAAGGAGGACAACACTGCTCTTTAACCACTACCGGGGGGGCACAGCAAGGTTTGCCCGCAGGGACACCGCCGCCGCTGTTATCGGTGGATGCGCAAGTCGTATCGGTTGTTTCCCTGGTCATTTACGGTTCGCTTGATATTGTGCCAGGCGTTGACTTGCAGATTTGAGCATTTCTTCGGTTGTTGCCCAATCGACACATTTATCAGTGACCGATACGCCGTATTTGAGCTCGCTGAGATCTTCTGGAATCGGTTGATTGCCCGCTTCAAGGTTACTTTCGATCATGACGGAATTGAGCTCTTTATTGCCGGCACAAATCTGGTTGATAATCTCAGTGAGGACGATTCCCTGGCGGTTATGGTCCTTGTTGGAGTTGGCATGGCTGCAATCGACCATAATTGAAACCGGCAGTTTGTTTTTTTTGAGCAACGCTGCGGTCTCTGTGATCGATTCAGAATAGTAGTTGGGGCCACTGTTGCCGCCGCGCAGAACGATATGTACATCCGGGTTGCCGCGGGTATGCACAATAGAAGAGCGACCTTCGAAGTTGATGCCCAGAAAACTATGTTCGTGCAACGAGGCGCTCATGGCATCGGTTGCGACTCTTAAGCCGCCATCGGTGCCATTTTTGAACCCGACCGGGAAGGAGAGGCCGCTGGCCATTTCGCGATGGGTTTGGGATTCGGTGGTGCGCGCGCCGATCGCCCCCCAACTGATCATGTCAGAGAGGTATTGTGGGGTGATGGGATCGAGCATTTCACTGGCGATGGGCAGTCCCAGATCGGTAATGGTACAGAAGAGTCTTCGCGCACAACCCAGTCCTTTTGAAATACGGTGACTGCCGTCAAGGTCCGGGTCGTTAATCAGCCCCTTCCAGCCGATGGTTGTGCGCGGCTTTTCGAAATAGACCCGCATTACAATAAAAATTTGTTCCTGGACCTCTTGCGCCAAAACGGCTAAGCGCCGCGCATATTCCATGGCGGTATTGGGGTCATGGATGGAGCAGGGGCCAACCACGACGATTAAACGCTGGTCCTGACCGTGAAGAATGGCACGGATGGTTTCGCGGGATTTCAAAACAAGTTCGGCTTTTTTTTCAGTCAGCGGGAAAACCTGTTTGAGATCGGAGGGGGCAATGATCGGGGTCACTTCATGAATGTTCAGATTGTTGGTTTGTACCATCGATTCTCTCCGTTAAATTGTGTGAATCAAAACGCGTCAGATTAGCGCCTTTTGACGGTAAAAGTCAAAATTTGGCCTCATGAAGGATCAGATTTTCATGTCACGGCATTCGCCGGGGTATGAAAGACGCTGTGGATGTTACTCCTGCATGGGCAATGGGATTGACTAAAGCCGGGAAAGTCAGTATAAAATCACGAGATTACAGTAACTTTCACTTTTGGAGTATCTTCCTATGGGTAGCGTTCTTATTGCATTGGCCAGACTTGTTGACCTTGTTTTTAACTTTTATATCTTTATCGTTGTCGCACGGGCACTGGTGAGTTGGGTGAGCCCTGACCCTTATAATCCGATTGTGCGTTTTCTGCATAAAGCAACGGATCCGGTCCTTTATCGCCTGCGACAGTTACTCCCTTTTTCGACCGGTGCCCTCGATTTTACCCCCATGATCCTTATATTCGGCCTTTATCTGTTGCAGGGGTTTTTGGTAAATCTCTTGTACAGCCTCAGCGGTTCTTTCTAGGTGTAGAGGGCAAATATGAAGATCACCCCGATAGAAATCCAACAACATCAGTTTAAGAGTCGGTTGCTCGGTTATGATTCAAGTGCCGTTGACCAGTTTTTGGAGATGGTGGCAGATGAGTTGGAACGGCTGCATCTGCAGAATCATGAACTGAAAGAGACCCTGGCGCGGACACGGACGGTGCTTGATCAGATGAAGAGTCGGGAACATACGCTGCAGCAAACCCTCACCACCGCACAACAGGTGACGGAAGAGTTGAAAAACAACGCGCGCCGGGAAGCTGAAGTGGTCGTGGTTGAGGCGCGTCTGCAGGGTGAAGAGATTGTCCGCAGTGCCGATGAGAGACGTTTGCAGTTGATCCGTGAAATCCAGGAGATCAAGCGGCAGAAAATTTCATTTGAATCTGGTTTGCGTGCCTTGCTTGACGGTCATCTCAAGCTTCTTGAGATGGAGGTCTTCTCTATTGAAGAATGTACCGTTGATTCTCCGTTGCTTGAGAATCAACTGAGTCTCAACGCTCCGGATTCGGGTTTTGATGATTGAGTGTCTGAAGGAACATCCGGGCGGGACGATCGTGAGCCTGCATGTGCAGCCTCGCTCGAGTCGTAACCAGATTGTCGGTTTGCATGGCGATAGTCTTAAAATAAAATTGACTTCGCCACCGGTCGAAGGTGCGGCCAATAAATGCTGTCGCGAATATCTGGCAAAACTGTTCAAACTGCCGAAGTCTGATGTTGAACTCCTCTCTGGCGATAAGGCACGGCAAAAAAGAATTTTGTTGCATGGTCTTGACCTGCCCTTGGTTGAATCGGTTTTAAAAAAGAAAATATCCGGTTCTTGACTTTTTTTGGCCGTGGACTTAACATCGCGCCGCTGAAGAAGAAATAGCCATTTGGAGGTTTAGAAAATGCCACTTTATGAGTATCAATGTGAATCTTGCGGAATTGAGTTTGAAGTTCGACAAAAGTTTTCCGATGCCCCCCTTGAAACCTGCCGTGAATGCGGTGGACAGGTACAGAAGATGATCTCGCGTTCTGGCTTTGCGCTGAAAGGTGGGGGCTGGTACGAGCAGGGTTATAATACCGCTCCGAGTTGTGCCGGAGGTGATAGCGGTGGATGCGCCGGTTGCCCCAAAGCAGCGAACAGTTAATCGAAGCCCGGTCTTGACCGGGCTTCTTTGTGTCTGGACGATAGATATCTCAGGCTTGGCCAGATAAAGGCCGCCAGCAGGAAATATTCCACATCAGATATGGGATTGATCACTACTAGAATGTAGTATGAAAATGTAGACGCTAAAAGTCGTTCGATCCGCTTTACATGGCGTCTTCTTTCCGTTATTTTCTATCTCCATTTAGAGATTTAACATTCATCTTTCCCCCCCCTTTTTTTAATACAAGAAGTGCACAGGAGATAATCAGTGGCTGAAATTATTGATGGCAGGGCTATTGCCGCCAAGATGCGCAAAGAGATTAAGTCCGAAACCGCAACCTTGACAACTCAGGGTGTAACCCCGGGCCTGGCGGTTGTGCTGGTCGGGGAGGATCCGGCGAGTCGGGTTTATGTTTCGATGAAAGAGAAGGCTTGCACTGAATGTGGAATTTTTTCAGCTGAGTATAACCTTTCTGCCGAAACAAGTGAGACGCAACTGCTTGAATTGATAGAGCAATTAAATGCAGATGCACGGATTGACGGTATTCTGGTCCAATTACCCCTGCCTGGGCATATTAAAGAAAGCAAGGTATTGGAATCGATCTCGCCGGATAAAGACGTCGATGGTTTCCATCCCTACAATGTCGGTCGCCTCGTCTCTGGAAACCCTCTGTTTCGGCCCTGCACGCCCTATGGGGTGATGAAGATGCTCGCAGAGACCGGTGTCGATCTCTGCGGTAACCATGTGGCTGTTTTCGGACGTTCCAATATCGTTGGTAAAC
>JAKIUS010000262.1 GCA_021647445.1 Geopsychrobacter sp.
CCGACTGGACGCGGCAAACCAACTACCCTCGCGGCGATTATTGATGCGATTAATTGCGAGCGCTCCGAACATATCATCACCATTGAAGATCCGATTGAGTACCTTCATCCGCATAAAAAATGCTTGGTAAATCAACGTGAAGTCGGGGCAGACACCCAATCGTTTAAAAAGGCGCTTAAATATATTTTGCGTCAGGACCCGGATGTCGTCCTGCTCGGCGAGTTGCGCGATATCGAAACGATTGAAGCAGCATTGACCATCGCGGAGACCGGGCATCTTTGCTTCGCGACCCTGCATACCAACGGTTGCGTGCAGACGATCAATCGGATTGTCGATGTTTTTCCGACCAATCAGCAGTCACAGGTTAGAACTCAGCTCTCATTTGTGCTTGAAGGGGTCTTGTCGCAGGCTTTAATCAAGAGTGCCACTGGGTCTGGACGCGAGATGGCTCTTGAAGTAATGGTGCCGAATCCGGCGATTCGCAACCTGATTCGCGAAGATAAAGTTCATCAGATCTATTCTCAAATGCAGATCGGACAGGATAAATTCGGTATGCAGACCATGAATCAGACCCTGTTTATGTTGGCTCACAGCCGAAAAATCACCCAGGACGATGCCATGTCGAGAAGTTCTGATCTGGACGAACTCAAGCAGATGTTTGCTAACCCTGCAGCAATTTTGCGACGCCAACAGGCGATGGCTCCGGCAGGATCTAATTAACATACCCGATACTGGCTTTTAGCTTAATCTGAAAGAGGTGGATCGATGGCAAAGTTTTCCTGGAGTGGTCACTCTCGAGATGGAAAAAACATGAAGGGGGTCATGGAGGCGACAAGTGAAGCCGCTGTCTCCGCACTGTTACGCCGTAAGGGAATCATGCCGGGTAAAATTAAGCAACGCGGCGGCGGACTAAATATGGAGATCAAGATCCCTGGTATGGAGCAGAAGGTCACCACCAAGGATCTTGTCGTCTTTACCCGGCAGTTCGCGACCATGATCGATGCGGGGCTGCCGCTGGTTCAGTGTCTCGATATTCTCTCTAGTCAGCAGGAGAATAAAACCTTAAAGACTGCTCTTTTGCAAATTAAGGAAGATGTTGAATCGGGGTCAACCTTTGCCGATGCGTTGGGCAAACATCCCAAAATATTTAATGAGTTGTATGTCAATCTGGTGGCGGCGGGGGAGGTTGGTGGTATTCTCGATACAATTTTAAACCGTCTGGCGGAGTATATTGAGAAGGCTCTCAAGCTTAAGAAACAGGTTAAAAGCGCCATGACCTACCCGACCACCATCATCAGTATCGCCTTTGTGGTTATTGCGGTTATTCTGGTGTTTGTCATTCCCTCTTTCGAAAAAATGTTTGCTGATTTTGGCGGAGCTTTACCGTTGCCGACTCAGATCGTCATCAATATCAGTAATTTTGTTCAGAATTACATTATCTTTATCATCGGCAGCATCATGCTCATAATTTTTCTTGCGAAAAAAGCCTATGCTTCGAAAAAGGGGCGCGAACTTATAGATGCTTGGGCTCTAAAGACTCCAATTTTCGGGATGTTGATCCGCAAGGTCGCAGTCGCCAAGTTTGCGCGCACCTTGTCGACCATGATCTCCAGTGGGGTGCCGATTCTGGATGGACTGGATATCGTGCAGAAAACGGCTGGGAATAGAACCGTTGAAAAAGCGATCGGCAATGTGCGCGAGAGTATCAGTGAAGGCAAAACCATTGCCGAACCACTGAAGGAATCGGGTGTGTTTCCGCCGATGGTCTGTCAGATGATCGAGGTTGGAGAACAGGCCGGTGCTCTTGATGCGATGCTCAGTAAAATCGCCGATTTTTATGATGATGAAGTCGATGACGCTGTCGGCAACTTGACGGCGATGATGGAACCTCTATTGATGCTCTTTTTGGGGGTCACCGTCGGTGGATTGGTCATCGCCATGTATCTGCCGATCTTTAAACTTGCCGGAACCGTTGGCGGTTGAAATCGGACAGATCACAGCTCTTTATCGGGACCGGGCCTGACCGCAGGAGCCTGGCCTGGTTTCTCGCCTTTCGGGTTGCGGTCATAACCCTCTTTCTGGGTGGTACAGCGGTTTTTTTCTTAAATGGCAAGATGGGGGGCGATATCGCCCCTCTTCTTTTTTTACTCCTCGCCTTCTCCTATTTTCAGGCGCTTGTCTCCGCGCTCGCTTTGCTCTGGATCAAGCGGTTCCATTTTTTTGCCCAGTTGCAACTGATGTGGGATCTGCTGTTTGTTACGACGATTATTCTGATTACCGGTGGTGTTGAAAGCGTTTTCTCGTTTGTCTACCTGCTGGTCATTGTCTCGGGCAGCTTTCTGCTGGCGCGCCGGCAAACAATCTATGTCGCAGGGACTGCGGCAATTTTATATGGTGGTTTGCTCGATCTTCAGTATTTCGGTTATTTGCGTCTTTTTGACAGTCATGATGTCGTTGCATACACGCCTTATCTCTATTCGGTTTTCGTGCATGTGCTGGCTTTTCTGCTCACCGGTTTTTTGAGCGGCACGCTGGCTCAACGTTGGCGATTCAGCGAAGCCGAACTGCAGCGCAAACGGATCGATTATCAGGAACTCGAAAGGCTGAATCGGACGATCCTTTCGAATATCAGCAGTGGCCTGATGATTATTAACCGACGCGGGCGCATCCGTTCCTTTAATCCTGCCGCCGAGGAGATCACCGGTTATCGGTTGCAGGATATTTATGATTCGGAGGTCGAAGATTTTCTGCCACACCTGCACCTTGTTAGCGATGATGGGTATCGCATAGTTGCGCGGGACGAAACAATCATTGAAAATACCCGGCAGGAAAAAATTGTCATCGGTTATTCGACGAACCTCATCAAGGATCATCAGGGTACAGATGTCGGGCTGCTGGTGACTTTTCAGGATCTGACTCAACTTAAAGAGGCCGAGGCGCAACTTCAGCGAGCCGATCGCCTGGTTGCGGTCGGGCAACTGGCCTCTGGCATGGCCCACGAGATTCGCAATCCTTTAGCTTCGATCAGCGGGTCGGTGCAGTTGATGCTCGAAGGCGCACAGTTGGCAGACGAGGATCGGCAATTGATGGGAATCGTGCTGCGTGAGGCCGATCGACTCTCTATGTTGTTGACCGATTTTTTGGTTTTTGCTCGACCGCGCTCTCCCGAGTATGAACAGGTTAGGGTAATCGATCTCTTTCAGGAGTTGCGGTGTCTCCTGGCGGCCGATCAGCGCTTTGAACGGGTGGTTCTGCATATCGATTGTACTGACGAAGCTCTGCTGAACGTGGATCGAAATATGTTGCGTCAGGCCTTATGGAACCTGCTGCTTAATGCCGTTGATGCAATTAATTATGCAGGGGATATTAAGCTGATATTTGACGAAGCATCCAAGCATCTATCGATAGAAGACTCTGGCCCTGGGGTTCCTGCTGATATCCGCAAAACCATTTTTGATCCTTTTTTCTCGACCAAGGAGAAGGGTACCGGACTCGGCCTGGCAACAGTTTTTTCGATTGTCAAAGCGCATGGTGGTCGGATTGAACTCGCGGAGAGCGTCCTCGGTGGGGCGGCCTTTAAACTCTACTTCTTATAGATTTGGTATTGATCATGTCTGCACAACGAAAACGCATACTGGTTGTTGACGATGAGGCGAGCATGCGCGAAATGCTCGGGATCATGCTTAAGCGTGATGGTTTTGCAGTTACGGAGGCTGCCGACGGCCTTCAAGGGCTGGAGCAGTTTCGACAAGGTGATATAGATCTGGTAATCAGCGATATCCGTATGCCACACATGGGCGGTATCGAACTGTTGAGCGCGATCAAAGGTCTGGATACTGAGGCTCTGGTCATCATGATGACCGCTTTCTCAACCACTGAAGAGGCGGTTGAGGCGATGAAGCTTGGGGCTTACGATTATATTATCAAGCCCTTTAAAACTGACGAAGTGCGTCGGG
>JAKIUS010000263.1 GCA_021647445.1 Geopsychrobacter sp.
GCGCTTAACACCCTTGCTTTTCATTATCCAAAACGGGCAGATTTTTTTCGATCTGAGTTTGAACAATTTTTATTGCTTGCGAGAGAACAGGGATTCGACCCACTATCATTAAAAGGATCTTATGCCGGAGCAATGGGAATGCCGCAATTCATCTCAAGTAGTTATCGACATTATGCTATTGATTTTGATGGCGATGATACTATCGATATCTGGAATTCCGCCCCAGAGACTTTGTATCGCCATAGTCGATTCTCCTTTAGTTGTCACTAACAATTCAAGGGCAAGCATAACAAAAAGGTAAAGTTATCTGGACATTTTAATAAATATTCTTACTGTCCATAATTTCGAATACTTAAGGAGCATTCTTTCAGGCTACCCCATTCCGATCTCCCCCTCTATGCCGCTGGATTGTCCAACGACAGTAGCAACCGCTCCTCATCGGGGAAGCTGCCGGTCTTCAACTTTGAATAGATTTTCTGACCATCCACTATAATTTCAAAAGCCCCACCGGAAGAAGGGATCAGATGAACCTGCGCATTAAGGCGTTGTTTGAATTTGGCCGCCAGACTGGTGGCCTGTGGCAGATAGTTTCACTGGCTGCAGTATGCAATGCTGACATCCATAAAGATCTCCTTTTTAGAGCGCTTTTTTACGTTAAGCCTTCATTTAATCCTTCTTTTTATCCGCAACATCACCAAATTCAACCAGCACACCCAGGAGATCCTGCGCCAACATATCCGCAAGTTGAGCGCGGGTTCGAATCTCGACCATATCAACCTGGCGTGCGGACCCCTTATAGGGCCATTGATGCGCGCCGATGACCTTGCCACTGGCGGTTTCAAGCAGCATAATTCTCAGGGTTCCTCGTTGCCAGATCCAGCCATCGGAAGTTGTAAGCTTATCCGCATCCAACGCGGCCTTGAGGAGATAAGGAGCTGAGGCGGAATCGGCCACATACTGAATCCCGGCGTTGCCGAGGGCTCCCGCAAGGATATCCTTGAGTCCACCCAATTCGTCCCGTTCAACCAGCAGTCCGATCTGCCAGCGATCAAGCAGGGCTTCCAGATCACCGCTCAACTTGGCAAGTGCGTATGGCGACGGCAGTCCGCGACCTGTCACATCAACAATCTGCAGCATTTTTTGAGGGTGTTGCCGATTAAGCTGGGCGAAAAGCGCGTTGTAGGCGGCACTGATCTTCTCGGGAAGGGTCTCTTCGCCACGAGCTCGGGAGATATTCTGCGCAGTTTCCGCATCCAGATTTTCAATTTCAGCCCGCAACAGTTGCCGAGCCTGCACCCGGTCAAGAACCGCTAGTGCATGCGTGATGTTTCCCTTTGCGGGACGCCAGATCCGGCCGATTTGAACGCCACGGATCACCTGGCTGGTGTGGGACGAAATATTACGACTAACACTCGACTGCAAGCCCTCGTGGCCCCCTCCCTGCTGCCACTGCAAACGGTCACGACTGATTTCACGGACCGCAACCTGAAAGACCTTAGCCAAATCGGCACGCGCTCTATCCCGCGCTAATCCTGCAGTATCCCCCTCTCCGCGCCCGATTAAATATCGGCTTGCAGGATAATCCACTGGCTCACTATTCACCCAGTCGGGCACAACTGGCCCTGTACAACCGGTGCTTAGAAGCAGTAGTAAAATAAGCAGAAATTTCATCATCAATGCCTCCTCAACAGCGATACTTCGGCGACTTCATGACAGGAGAGCAGGGTCATTTTGCCCGGGGCGATCTTCACCGCATAGGAAAATTCCCGAACTGGTGTCTGTGATAAATCAAGCAGTTCAACCTTAAGCTCATAATCCCCTGCCGGTAATGACAAGCGTGCCAGTTGTATTTCGGCCGGTAACGAAAGCCAACTGCGGGTATCGGCACGCTCGGTCAGCAGCCCGGCAATATTGACCAACAGACCCGCCAGATCATTCTCCTTACCAGCCTGCTGGCTGGCCTGGTACTTAAGAATCGCCCGTGCCAGCGCCCGGGCCAGAATTGCGGGTTGATTACGCGCCAACTCCGCAATCGCCAACTCTTCAATATTTTCAAAAATTTCGGTCTCGACCACCTGTCCCCCGATTGAGAGACGTGCTGTCGAAAAACCGCGGGGGCGACGCTGATAAACAGGCATGGCAACACGCACCAAGCGTCCAGAGGGTACCGGCACAGTCGCTGCTTCTTCGACCTTTACCGGGGCCAACCCATTACCAAACAGAAAAACTAATTCACCCTGATTCGCCTTCGAGGCCGTACTCGGCCAACTGTCGATACCGAATTCAGAGGCATACTGCTGATTTTCCGCCGTCAGTCCGACCGCCTCACTGCTCCGCAACAAATCGTATTCAAGCTGTTGTGGAACATGAAGCGGATAACGCGCAGCATGCTGTCGATAAGCCTGAAAAGCCTTTCGATAGGAGATCATCGCATCGCTCATCTCGCCCCCGGCCTCGTAGATGAGACCGGTGAGATAACGAGCAAAGGGATCGGTCTCGAACAGCGGACCGAGTTCCTGATCGCCAAGTTCCCCCAAGCGCAGATCAACCTGCAGCGCCTCAACCCGCGCCTCATCAAGTTGTCCAAGCTGCAGATAATTGAGAGCACTATAGAGATTAAGCATCACCTGTTCATAGGGTGCGCCCCCATAGCTGCGCGTCGCATCATTGATCATCAGGGCCGACGACTGCTCACGCAGGCTCAGAGCGTTGAGTTCTTCAACTAACTGCTTGGCTTGTGCAAACACCTGGTTACTGGCGACAAATTCACTATTCATGCGCAGCAACATGCCCCGATTCATCAAAAAGAGCAGCTGATTACGCCTGGGTGTTGGTTTGGCTTCAAGTCGTTTGAGCGCCTTGACCATATCGTGTTGGGCAATACCTGCCGCGATCGGCGCAAAACTGTTGCTATACGAACTGCAGCCATAAAGGGCCAACAGCAAAATCAACAACAGTCCGCACGTTGCGAAACTTAAAGGCTTCATCCGTTTTTTCAGTTCAAGCGCTTAATAACGCAGCTTACTGCGCTTCACAAATTTCTTGATTTTCTTCTGCCCAAGCCAGACCTTACGATTATCGGCCAGACTGATCAGGGTCAAATCGACCTGATAAAAACGCACCTGATTTTTGCTGGCATGGTCGATAATGGTGTTGATCTGCCCCTTGAGCATGAAATCGGCACCCAACTCCTGCCCCATCGCCTTGCGGGTCTTCTCACTGGCATTTAAATCCTGATCTTTACGCTCATCGCGGATCTCCTGACGCTCAAACGACGAGGCAACAAAATCGACCCGCCCTGAATTGATCATCGCCCGTTCGATATCGGCCACGAAGGTATTGATATTGATATGTTCATGACTCAGGTTCCGCAGGGTTCCGACGATAACTGCGGGCCGTTTCCCGGCATCGACCATAAAATCGCTGACCCAGGGGCGCTCCAGCATATCGGCGATCATCTCCTCAGAAACCAGGCGCGAATCGGTATCGTTCCAGGCTCCGCTTAAATCTTTGACTTCATCGGGGTCGATCCGTTTGACCTGGGTTGCGCAGCCGCTCAACAATGCCAACAAAACGACCGTTGCGATTATCCATAACTTTTGCATGTTCACTTTATCTCCTCCATCTGACGATCAAAAATGTTGTCGGCTTCAGTCGACAGAAATTTGCCAAACCCGCGGTTCATCTCTTCACTAGCCGCGACAATCCGCTTGACCTGATCAAGATCAAGTTCGGCGATCGCATAAACAGTATGACTTTTTTTATGCCGCCAATGGCCGATCATTTTGGTGCCACTCAGATTCATTTTAGTCAAACTGTCGATCTTGCGCGACACCGCTTGTTGCGAACGCATTTCGGCACCAGAACCGCTGGCACGGCCATAATCAGTATTCACCACATCGATAAACGAAGAGAGAATCCGCGCCACCTCAGCTCGCGCACGATTAT
>JAKIUS010000264.1 GCA_021647445.1 Geopsychrobacter sp.
CCCTTGCCATTTGTCTTCGAGCTCACTCGAAATATACTGCTGGTCCATTGGTCCTCCGCGACTTAATTCGTCCGGGTCAGAAAATTATTCAGTAGAGACACGAAAACCGGCACAGGCCGGCATCATGGAAAGGTGACTGGATATCATTAACCACCCGATTTAAGTGATCGTCAACGCTCTAATTTACTTAGCGCGATAGGTAATCCGGCCGCGGGTCAGATCATAGGGAGAAAGCTCTACGGTTACCCGATCACCTGGCAGAATACGTATGTAATATTTACGCATTTTACCCGAGATATGCGCCAGAACCATATTATCATTATCGAGCCGTACTCGAAACATTGCGTTCGGCAGGGGCTCAACAACAATGCCTTCAACTTCGATTTCTTCTTCTTTAGCCAAGAGTTCCTCCTGAAATACCGGCGACCACATACGGCCACCATAGCGACTGTGTTGAGCGTTTTATGTCATGAACTAAAAAAACTGTCAAGTTCAGAGCAATTTGAAAGCCCAAGCAACTTCTTTGCGACTTCGAGAATTCGTGCCGTTTGAATCGGCTTGGTAATATATTCATTAGCACCGAGACTAAGAGCACGATCACGGTCTTCGATGGCCCCCTCTGTCGTGATAACAATCACCGGAACCTTCTGATATTGCGGATCATTGCGAATCAGGCTAACCAGTTTCAAACCATCCATAATCGGCATATTGATATCCGTTACGATCAGATCAAATTTTTGCGCCGATAACTTCTTAAGACCGCCAACCCCATCACCTGCCTCTTCGATTTGCAGATTACGAATCCGCTTCAGCGCAAAAACAATTAATTGCCGCATGGTAGGTGAATCTTCAACAACCAGAACCTTAAACTCTGACATGCCAACCTTCCTCCTGCGGTGCTCTATTCACCATGAAACAGCACAGTGCATCAAATATACGACTAAGCGATCAAACCCGATTTAAAACTGATATGCCCCAGATTCTCAGAGTTTAAAAGGGCTGTGCAGATCGCCATAGCGGCATGGGTCGTAAGCAACTCAAAAATCTCTTCATCTATCTGGGTAAAACCCGCTTTTTGTGCCAGCAGGCGTCCCACCGCGAGCACGCCGATCGACTCGCCATCAAGCAGCAGGGGAACAACCGCTATCAGCCCCCCGCCACCTTGAGCCAGTTCTTCGCGATCCGCAATCCAGCGTTGCCCCGTCTCAAGTGCAGCGGTTATGCGCGGATCGATACCTCGGGCATCAACCAAGCAATGCGCACCAGATTCGGTCTCCGTGGCTTCGAGAAGCGGTCCCCCTGCGCGCCCCAAGAGCAGGGTGGATTTTTCAACGCCAACCAGATTTAATAGAATCTCTTCAATTATTCGGATAATTTCATTGGCATCAAAGGTAGAATGAAGTTGATACGTGGCTATATAAAGATTTGCCAGCAGGTTGTTTTCAGCCTCAATTTCTGCATATCGATTGGTGAAATCGAGATTCGCCTGTTCGACAGATCTAATCCGATCAAGAATTTCCTGCTTCTCAGCTTCAGATTCCTGCAAACGCTTTTTTAGCTGTTCTACCTCCTGGTTCGAGGCGTTGGTGTGCTGTTGCTGCTCCAGTTCAAGGACCCGATAACGCAGACGTTCATTCTCTTGCAACAGACCCTGAGTAAACTCAGCGCCCTTTTTAAAAACCTGCAGAACCTCTTCAGCACGAGAATGCACACTGGTTGAGTCGTTATTATCAGTCAAAACACTCTCCACGCAATAAACGACCCAGCCAGATCGCCCCCCCCCATCAGTCAGAACCCTGCAAAGCAAGCTATCCTAGCAGAAACACAGAAAAAAAACCATAAGAACAGACCTCTATTCACTGCGGCGCTGAATCCCTTCACGCAGCCCGGACAACGGGACAATCTGACTGACGCAGCCCGTAGCAACCGCCTCTTTCGGCATCCCGTAAACCACACAAGACTCTTCGGCTTCGGCAATAACCTGCCCGCCCACCTCTTTGATGGATCGTGTTCCAGATGCGCCATCGTTACCCATACCGGTCAAAATCATACCAATCAATTCAGCCCCATAGGCCTTAGCCGCCGAATGGAACAACACATCGACCGAAGGGGTGTATATCTGTCCATTCTCCGGCGTAACAATTTGGATTTTCACCTCGCCGTTAATGCGGCGCAACAGCATATTTCGACCACCAGGGCAGATATAAACATGTCCGGGTAACATACAATCACCATTGGTCGCTTCTGTGACCTTAAAAACCGAGTGATCATTGAGACGATCGGCAAAACTGCGGGTGAATCCTGGGGGCATATGTTGAGCCACCGCAAAACTCAAATTGGGCGGACTGGTAAAATCAGCGAAAAATTGATGCAGAGCCGGTGGCCCTCCGGTTGATGAGCCGATAACGACCGCTAACGGCTTAAGAGGTTTGACTGGCCTCGTTTCTTCCACGAAGGACCTTTTCGACACAACCGATGATGGTCCGGCATGAAGAGTTCTACGCAAGCGGAACTGCGCCGGGCCGCAACGTGCAAAATCAATTATTTTACGCTCAAGGTCTTCCTTTATCGAATAAAACTGTGAACTTATTGGGCGGGAGGGTTTGGCAACAAAATCGATCGCCCCCAGCTCCAAGGCCTTAAAAACGTCCCCCTCACTGCTTCGCGAGGAGATGACCAATACCGGAACAGGACAACTCTGCATGACAAGGCGCAACATGCTGAAACCGCCCATTTTGGGCATTTCAAGATCCAGGGTGACCAGGTCAGGTTTGAGTTCCAGCACTTTGCGCAGGCCGATCTCACCATCGGCAGCATAGCCGATAATTTCGACTTCCGGGATATTCTCAAGCATCTTACCAATCGAAACGCGATTGAACGCCGAATCATCCACAACGAGGACTTTAATCTTGGTCATCACCAGACTCTCCTCGCTGCCTGTTCATCCTGCGTCGGTTTCTGGTAAAGCATGTCATTGGTAAAATGGCGAAGCTTGAAATCGGAACTGATACTCATCAACGATTCTGAATGGCCCAGCATCAGATACCCCCCAGGACACAAACGATCATGCAGGGTCCGAATAACCTTTTTCTTGGCCTCAAGATCAAAATAGATAATCACATTTCGACAAAAAATTGCATCCATTTCCCCAAGTAACGCAACGCGATTATTCTCGAAAAAATTGAGATGACTGATGGAGACCAAGTCCTTAACCCGGCTGTCGATCTGCCATTTCTGCCCGACCGGGGTAAAGTAACGCTGCAGATACTCCCTATCAGTTACCCGGAATGAGTTTTGTCCGTAAAGCCCCTCACGCGCTATTTTCAATACACGTTGACTGATATCGGTGCCAATAATCTCAATCGACCAATCGCGAAGTAACGGATTTTCTAGTAACAGCATGGCAAGGGTATAGGGTTCTTCGCCGCTTGAGCAACCGGCACTCCATATCCGTAAAGACTTCTCGCCCCGCTCGGTCTTAAATCTCATCAATTCAGGGACAACCTCTTTCGTGAAGGTTTTCAACTGAAAATCTTCACGAAAGAAATAGGTCTCGTTGGTCGTTAGCAAATCGATTGCAGCAGCTAACTCCTGTTCTTGATTCTGCCCGTAGCGTAACTGATAGTAATATTCACGAAAAGAGTCGAGCCGCAGTTCAGCCAAACGTTTATTAAGGCGTTTTTCAAGGAGATATTTAGACTGTTCCTCAAAGTAAAGGCCACAGTACTGATAAATAAAATCCCGCAATAAGTGAAATTCTTCACTATCGAGGGGGATATCGGCACTGAAGATAAACATTTAGCGCCCCTGACGTTTCTGCTGGATATGACAGGACAAGTCCGTCTCGATCGCCTGGCGGACCAGTGTTTCTTCCTCGACGCCAAGACGCCCTTCAAGCCATTTTGATGCGGCAGAAAATTCACTCTTCCCCAGGGCCCTGGCGGCATG
>JAKIUS010000265.1 GCA_021647445.1 Geopsychrobacter sp.
TGTGACAGCGGGCCGATAAAAGCGACGTCATCACCCGCGTAGATCACCACCTGTTCACCCACCGGGCGATCGAAGGTGATAAACAGGCTGCCGCCAAACCCAAGCAACAGAAAAACTATCACTGCGCAATCGACCCTGGTGAGACGCGCCCACAAGGAACTCAACGCCATTTCAACCGTCCATTGAGCCCCTTGGTCATTGTACGCTTGCCGTCAGCGGCAACGATCAAGCCTTCGACATCGGGATAGGTCTCGAGAAATGCCAGGCCTTTTTGGGGGCCAAGGACAAAAGCTGCTGTTGCTAACGAATCGGCTTCGGCAACGTGCGCGGCGATAACCGTGACACTCTGACAGCCCCGCGCCGGCATCCCGGTCTGTGGATCGAAAATATGATGATAGCGCAAGCCGTCGACCATGAAGAACCGCTCGTAATCACCCGAGGTAACGATCGCCCGATCACGCAGTTCAAGGGTCGCCAACAGTTCATTCGCTTTACGTGGATGCTGAATACCGATCTTCCAGGGCCGCTCACCATGCCCGCCAAGCAAACCGATATCACCACCGGCATTGATGCTGGCCGATTTAAGCCCGGCGCTACGCAAAACATCCAACGCACGATCGACCGCAAAACCCTTGGCAATCCCGCCTAAGTCAAGTTGCACACGCGCGCCGAGACGGACAACCCGCTCTCCGTCAATCGCAACCCGCTTAAGCGATCGTTGCGGCAACACCGCCGCGATCTCAAGCGCAGTCGGCACGCGCGGGGTCAATGCCTTGAAGTCCCAGAGTCGTTTGAGACCACCCATACCGAAGTCAAAAGCACCTTGCGATTGGCGGGTTATTTTTTGCCCCAAACGCAGCACCTTAAGCACCTGTGCATCGACGACAACCGGGACATCGGAACGATTGATCAAGGAAATCTGACTGGTTTCAAGTTCTGAGGAAAATCGTTCTTCCTCGGCTCTCATGATTGAAAATGCGTCGGATATCGCCTTCTCTATGTTTTTTTCGTCGCCACCAACCCCTTTTATTTCGACCAGGGTGCCCATAAGCAACGCCGTCCGCGCCACCTCGGTCGCCACTTGTGGGCGCTGTGACCAGACCAGCAGACCGATCAACAAAAGGGCCGAGATCAAAACAAAGGGGCGATTTAACACGCACTACCCTCAATAATTTCACCGATCAGATCATATTCGGCCGAATCGGTTATGCGCAGGTCAACCAGTTGCCCGACATCAGCTTCACCCGCAGTAATCAAACAACAACCATCAACATCGGGTGCCTGCCGGGCACTGCGCCCCTTGAGCAGCAGTTCGGTCTCTTCACTAAAACCCTCGACCAGCACACGTTCAACGCGACCGACAAGACGCTGATTATGCGCGAACGAGACCTGCGCCTGGGCCTTCATCAGGCGCTTGAGTCGACTCTGTTTGGTGCGCGCCGGGATCTGCCCTTTAAGTTTAGCGGCACCGGTACCCTCTTCGCGAGAATAGGCGAACACTCCGACCCGCTCAAAGTGTCCCGCTTCAACAAAACGCAACAGCTTTTCAAACTGGGCCGCAGACTCACCCGGAAAACCGACAATAAAAGAGGTACGCAGGGTTAAATCGGGAATCTTCTGGCGCAAACGCGTCAACAATCGCTCGACACCCTGGGCGTCGAGTCGCCGATTCATCTGCCTTAAAATCTGATCATCAACGTGCTGCAGCGGGATATCCAGATAGTTGCAGATCTTCTCTTCGCTGGCGATGAGATCGATCAACTCCTCGCTGATTCCGTCTGGATAAGCATACAAAAGGCGGATCCAGTCAAGATCTTCAATCTTAACCAGTTCACGCAGCAGTGGCTCAATCGCCGTACCATCCTGACGGTCGGCACCATAGGCGGTGATATCCTGGGCGATCAGATTGATCTCACGCACCCCCTTGGCCGCAAGGGTTTTGGCTTCGCTGACGACCGATTCAATATTTCGTGAGCGCAAAACGCCACGTAATTGCGGAATAATACAGTAGGAACAATGGTTTGAACAGCCATCGGCAATCTTGATGTAGTTGGTGTAAAAGGGTGATGAATTGACCCGCGGGGTGCTGTGGTCATAGAGATAATCGGGCAGGCCGATTTCGGTAGAGCTTTCTTTCAAGCCGAATTGACGATCGATGAGTTCGACAATACGCGGTGCGTCGCTGGTGCCCATGAAGAGATCGACCTCGGGTAACTGTGCCGCCAGCTCTTTTTGATAACGCTGCGGCAGGCAACCGCTGACAATCAACATGCGACAACGATCACGCTTATGATCGGCGACATCGAGAATCGTCGCTATCGATTCTTCTTTGGCATCCTGAATAAATGAGCAGGTGTTGACAACGATGATCTCGGCTTGCGCTTCATCGGCAATAATTTCAAAGCGATCCTGGGGCAGATGTCCAAGCATCACCTCGGCATCGACCAGGTTCTTTGGGCAGCCGAGGCTGACCAGACTGATTTTCATTTTTGCCACAAATTATCCTGTTGTTTTACTGTTGCGCAGTACATTAGGAGCGCATATTTTCAAACTGCAACTCGATATCCAGGTCTTTCCCCTTCAGGAGCTGCATCACCTGTTGCAGGTCGTCCCGTTTCTTGCCGGTGACCCGCACCTGATCCTCCATAATCTGCGCCTGGACCTTAAGCTTGCTCTCCTTGATCAGTTTAACGATCTCCTTGCCTTTTTCCTTGCTGATGCCCTGAACGATACTGGCCTTCAACCGTACCGCACCGCCAGAGGCGTTCTCCTCTTCCCCATACTGGAAACACTTGCCCGACAGCTTGCGCCGCACCAGCTTCTCAATGAGGATATCCTTGATCGCCTTCAGCTTATACTCGTCGGCAGCCAGAATCTTCAGACTGTCATCACTCAATTCGATCTCGTTAGTGGTGCCTTTAAAATCGTAACGGGTGGTAATTTCTTTTACCGCCTGATTTACGGCATTATCGACCTCTTGCATATCGACCTTTGAGACAATATCAAAACTCGGCATTTTTTAACTCCTTGGTTTCCAGATGAGACGGGCATGAAGCGCCCAGAATCAGTGACTTATAACACGGAACCGCCCCGGATAAAAGTTCCGGGGCGGTTCTTGAAAGTAGGCTATGACCAAACCCTACCTGAAAACGGTCACAGGGTCTGTAAAGCTGTAAACTTAACAAGTTTTTCTTGCGATGCACGTATCCCTCGCGTTAGCGGATCATCTCCCTTTACCTTCCTCACAAACGGCGGAACTCAAGCTGTTGCCCCCTAAAACAACCCCAGGCGCTCGGCAACATCCTCATAGGCCGGTGCTTCGGCATAAATTTTTTCGAATTCAGTACGCGCGAGAGATTTTTGCCGCAACTCTTCATAGGTTTGCGCGCGTTCGTAGCGCAGAGCACGCAACAGCTCATCGGATCTCCCTTTTTTGCGCCGCATAGCAGCCGTCAAGGTATCACGAGCAGCGCTTAAAAACCCGAGAGTGCGCAGAGCCTTCGCTTTGTAGAGCAGCAGAGCCGCATGAACGGCACTCTCGTTTTCAATCCCCTCAGCCAACTGAACGATTTGTTGACTAACCCGCTTATCCGCCGGATAAGCCTGCACCAGCAGCTCGGCCAGAAAAAGCTTCACCACCGCATCCTTCGGATCAAGTTGGCGTAAGCGTTCCAAACATTCTTCGGCGCGTTTCCACTGCTTTTGCTGCTGAAAGACTTCGACCAAACCCAAGAGCACACCGGACAAATCAGGCTGAACATGCACCGTTATTTCGGCACTGATCGGCAGACTCATGAGTGCCGAAATAACATACTTTGTGAAATAGAGATTCAGTTGCTCATGCTTTGCCTTAGCTAAAGACAGCAAGGTCAAGGCCTGTTGAAAATCACCCTTCTTAAGGGATAAAAATCCGGCTAAATAGGCGCCGTCGGCCAAATGAGTCGATC
>JAKIUS010000266.1 GCA_021647445.1 Geopsychrobacter sp.
TATCTGTAGCGAAGGCCGCCCTGCTTAAGGGCGGCCTTCGCTGTTTAAAGAGGGCTGGTTGAGGACTTTAGCGCTCTTCGAGAATCGGTAGATAGTTGACCTCCAGCTTGTAGAGCAGGACTCCGAAGGCTAAAAAGCCGAAGGTGATGGCGAACTCACCGACTGAGGGGAAGTAATCCCAGCCGCCGCCCATGTTCATGCCGATTAAAAGAAGTTTTTAACCTTCTTCATTATCGGATCGCTGCCGCTGTAGTCGGCACAGGCTTCGATACGGGAGATTGGATCGATTACGATTTTTGCCATTAACCTCTCTCCTGCTTTGGGGTCATTTGCGGACCCCATGATATGGATTCTCCCCGTCGTGCGGGGGGTGATTGGTGCCCCGTTTCAGGCCGCAGTCTGTCGTGTTTATGTGCGGGAAAACAGTGATTCAGGAGAGCGGGAAGGGGCAAGTTGTATGCCAACCCACAAAGGGGGTCGGAGATAGTCTAATTAAAACAGAGGTTTGGGACTGTGGATTGCGGGGAGGGAAGGGTTCGAGTTGGAATGCTCCGTGGACAAAAGTACACAGATTGTATCATTCTGTCTCGTTCTGAAGGTTTTCCTTCTGAATGTTGTACTGCAGGAGTTTGCGGTCGAGGGTGCGGCGGGCGATCTGCAGGATCTGTGCGGTGCGAACTTTGTGGAAGCGTGTCTGGCGATAGACCTGTTCGATATAGAGACGTTCAACGTCTTCGAGGCTCATCCCTTTTTTGGGAGCCGCCATTGGGGTGACGCTTTCGATGGCCAGTTTGCTGGGGAGGTGTTGGGTGCTGATTTCGCCATCTTCGGTCAGGATAACAGACATTTCGATGATATTTTCCAGTTCACGGACATTGCCGGGCCAACTGTATTCAACCAGGATCTGCATCGCTTCTTGACTGATGTGTAATTGGTCGCGACCGGCAAAGCGTTCGATGAAAAAATTGGCCAGCGGCGGAATGTCCTCGGGGCGTTCGCGTAATGGTGGCACATGCAGGGTGATAACATTGAGGCGGTAGAAGAGGTCTTCGCGAAAGTTGCCGGACTTGACCTCCTCTTCAAGGCTTTTGTTGGTTGCGGCGACAAACCGTACATTGGCATGGCGCACCTTGGTTGAGCCGACCGGGATAAACTCACGTTCTTGAAGGACACGCAACAGTTTCGCCTGCAGGGCGGGGCTGATGTCGCCGATTTCATCAAGAAACAGGGTGCCCTGATCGGCTTCCTCAATGAGACCCAGATGACTGGCTACCGCGCCGGTAAAGGCACCCTTGATGTGACCGAAGAGCTGGCTTTCGAGCAGGGTGTCGGTCAATGCAGCACAGTTGATGGTTAAAAAGCGCTTTTCGCGCCTGTTGCTGGTGTAGTGAATGGTCGAGGCGATCACCTCCTTGCCAGCGCCGCTTTCGCCAGTGATCAGGATGCTTGCGTTACTCGGAGCCACTTTTTGGGCGAGATGAAAGACTTTGCCGAAGGCGGAACTACGGTAGATGACCTGTTCGGGGTCGAAACGGCGCCGGATTTCAGCCTTGAGAGAACGGTTCTCGCTGAGCAGCTGATTGTGTTCGACCAGTTTGTCGACCAGGTTATAGAGTTCACTTGAGGTGAAGGGTTTAAGCAGAAAATCGTGCGCGCCCTGTTTCATCGCTTCCACCGCGCTACGCACGGTACCGAAGGCACTCATCATCACGACTTTTTGGGCTGGCCGCTGGGCCTTGATGCGACGCAGCAGATCCAGACCATCGAGGTCGGGCATGCGCACATCGACCAAGATCAGGTCGGGGAAGTCTTCCTCCTGCTCAGCCAGTTCCTGCAGCAGGATTTGTCCCTGGGTGAAGGCGCTGACCTTGTGGCCCTGGGCCTTGAGCATCTTGGTCAACAGGTTTTGGACGCCCTGATCATCATCGCAGATATAGATAGTGCCGGTGTGCATGGATACCGCTCCCTGTGGGGCTTGAACCGTATACGGTTTAATAGTCTAAATATTTGATTTAAGGGCAGAAAAATGGTTTTTGCCTGCTTGATTTTTATGCCGACTTGCAATTATAGTAACCCCCACTTGCGGGTGCTGCCGATATACGCAAGAAGAATGCCGTAGCAGGTGAGGCGCAAATGTTCCTCGGTTGTTCGGTTCGGGCGTACTTACAATAGAACGCCGAATTATTTTGAAATCTATTCAGGGCCCTGCTCAATCCGCGCATGTCATCGCAGCGGTGCTGAACTGTTACTTATTTTGAAACTATAACGGAACGCCCCCCGGCAAGGTAAAGGAAAAGTTTTGCACGAACTTGGAATTACCCAGAGTATTGTTGAAATAGCCTTGCGCACTGCCGCCGGGCAACAGGCACAAAAAATTCACTCGGTGACCCTTGAGGTCGGATCTCTAGCCGGGGTCGTGTCCGATGCGCTGCAATTTTGCTACGAGGCCTGCAGCAAGGAGACGCTGCTTGAAGGCAGTCGTTTGATAATCGACGAGGTTCCGGCCCGAGCACGCTGTCGGGATTGTGCTACTGAATATCCGCTGACCGATCTGCTCGCTTGCTGCCCCGCGTGCGAAAGTGTCGCCAGTGACCTGCTCTGCGGTGAAGAGATGCGGATTAAAGAAATGGAGATCGACTGACCATGTGTATTGACTGCGGTTGTGCCCCGGCCGACCATCATCATTCAGCGCCACACACCAAGGGTGGGGCCAAGACAATCAGCATCGAAGAGGATATCCTCGCCAAGAATAACCGCTTGGCTGTAGCTAATCGGGCCCTGTTCGCCGACAAGGGGATATTTACCCTTAATCTGGTCAGTTCGCCCGGCAGCGGCAAGACTACCCTGCTCGAAAAGACCCTCGCCGATTTGAAAAGCGAGATCGATTTTGCAGTCCTTGAGGGGGATCAGCAGACTGCTAACGATGCTGAGCGTATCGCCGCGACTGGGGTGCCGGTTCATCAGATCAATACCGGGGCCGGTTGCCATCTCGATGCTCACATGGTCGGCCACGGACTTGCGCATTTCAGTCTGGATAAATTACAGATGCTGATGATTGAAAACGTCGGCAATCTGGTTTGCCCGGCCTCCTTTGATCTGGGCGAAGATTTCAAGGTTTCGCTACTCTCGGTGACCGAGGGGGAAGACAAGCCGCTTAAGTACCCGCAGATGTTTCGCGCTAGTGAAATTATGCTCATCAACAAGGTTGATCTGTTGCCTTATGTGCGCTTCGATGTCGCCAAATGTCGCGAATACGCCGAGCGCGTTCATCCGGGAATCAAGATTTTCGAAGTCTCCTGCTACACGGGTGAAGGCCTTGATCAGTGGTATGGCTGGCTAAAAGAGCAGGTTGCGCGTAAGGGCAAGTAAGGCGCGAAGTCGGTTTTTTTGTGCCTGTCATCTGTCACCTTTTAAAAATTGTTAAGGAGTAAAACCATGTGTTTAGCCGTAGCGATGAAAATTGCTGAGATTAACGAGGGGACAGCAATCTGCGAGGTTGACGGGGTGCGCCGCGAGGCGAGTCTGATGATGTTGGACGATGCGGTGGTCGGTGATTATGTGTTGATTCATGCTGGTTTCGCCATCGAGAAGATCGATCCCGAAGAGGCGGAGAAGACCCTGGCGATCTTTCGTGAGGTCCTCGATGCTGGCGGCGGTGTCGAGGTATGAAATACTGCAACGAATACCGTGATCCCGAACTGGCCAAGGCGATCGTCGCGGCGATCCGCCGGGATGTCGAGGGTTATGACGGGCAGATGACTCTAATGGAAGTCTGTGGCACCCACACCATGTCGATCTATCAGCATGGCATCCGTTCTCTATTGCCGACACAGGTGCGCCTGATCAGTGGGCCAGGTTGTCCGGTCTGTGTGACGCCGATCTCGTATGTCGATCAGGCGGTCGCCTATGCGCGTCGGCCCAATACCATCGTTACGAC
>JAKIUS010000267.1 GCA_021647445.1 Geopsychrobacter sp.
CTCGCGGGTCTTTAAAGAGGGAATCGGGGTCGAGATTCCCGCGACATTGCCGCGCCTGACCTATGCGGAGGCGATCGATAAGTATGGCGTCGATAACCCTGATCTGCGTTTTGATCTAGAGTTGGTTGAATTGACCGATATTGTCAAAGGGTGTGGTTTTAAGGTCTTTGCCGAGGTTGCCAAAAAGGGCGGCATGGTCAAAGCGATTAATGTAAAAGGTGCAGCGACTTTTTCGCGCAAGGAGCTTGATGGTCTGACCGATTTCGCTCGTATCTATGGTGCTAAGGGCTTGGCTTGGGTCAAGATTAATGCCGATGGTTGGCAGTCGCCAATTGCCAAATTCTTTACCCCTGAAGAGCTTAAGTCGATCGAGACTGCGTTGAGTTCCGAGGAGGGAGACCTACTGCTTTTCGTGGCCGATTCGGCCAAGGTTGTCAATGATTCCTTGGGGCGCTTGCGCCAGCATCTGGGTCAGAAACTCGGTTTGGCCAAGAAGGATGAGTTTAGTTTTGTCTGGATCACCGACTTCCCGCTCTTCGAATGGGATGAAGATGAGCAACGTCACACCGCTGTTCATCATCCTTTTACCGCACCCTTGGATGAGGATATTGAGCTGTTAGAGACCGAGCCGGGCCGGGCGCGTGCCAAAGCCTACGATCTGGTGCTCAACGGTTCAGAAATCGGTGGTGGCTCAATCCGTATCCATGACAAGGCGATTCAGCAGAAGATGTTCGGTCTGTTGGGGATCAGCGATGAAGAGGCTCAGGAGAAATTTGGATTTCTGCTCGATGCCCTCAGTTTCGGCGCGCCGCCGCATGGTGGAATCGCCTTCGGTCTGGACCGTTTGACCATGATCCTGGCCGGGACAGACTCGATTCGCGACGTCATCGCCTTTCCGAAAACCCAGAAGGCAACCTGCCTGCTCTCCGAGGCTCCGAGTGAAGTCAGTGAAAAGCAATTGCAGGAGTTGGGTATCCGGTTGCGTAAGCCGATTAAGGATTAGATGCTTAGAAAACAAGAGTTTATATTCTTGCGACTGTTTTTACTCGCCCTGTTTTTTTTACTGGTAACCGGATGCGCAAAGCGACCACAGGTTGAATTGGAGATCGTGCGTGCCGAGGTCACAAAGGCCTATACCCATGGTGCAAAGTCTCTGGCCGCTGAGGATTATGCGGCGGCTACAGCCGCATTGAAGAAGGCCGAAGATCTGGTCTATCAGGAACAGTACGGCCAGGCGCGTGAAATCTTGAACCAAGCGCTTTTAAGCGCGGCCAAGGCCGTCGAAATGGCACAAATCAAGGCTCAAGAGCTTGAGTCTCAGCGTCTGCGTGAAAAGAAGGTTCGGGCGGCCAAGCATAAAAAAGCGCATGCAGTTGTAAAAGCCAAGCGCAAAGTAGTCGTTAAAAAGAGCAGGGTAGTGGTGGTTAAAAGACCGTCCAAAAAGCCAGTGATTGTTCTGCGGGATCGGGTGACGGTTTCAGTCGGTGAGACCCTCTTTAGTCTATCGAGTCGCCGTGATATTTATGGCGAGCCGCTGCTCTGGCCTTTGATCTATAAAGCGAACCGTGATCAGATAAAGGATCCGCAGCAGATATTCGAGGGTCAGGTTCTGATCATTCCGCGAGATAAGGATGAACGGGAGAAGGAATCCGCCCGTAAAGAAGCCCGCGAGTCTGAATTGTTTCCTCGGTAGGAAGCGTGCGAACTCTATGCATTGTATTATTTGGCGGTTTCTGCCAGCAGGGTAATCTGTGGACCTGATAAGCGGCCCGAATCAATACTCCTAACCGGGGCTGATTCGGGCTTTTTTTTGTTTAAATGAACGGGAATCCCCAAAGGTCTGAAATCCTGACCCAGATGGACCTTTCGGGTCTTTTTGCTCGCCTTGATTTCGCTTGACAGCCCCCGGTGTTTTGCATACTGTATACAGCATTCTGCGGCGAACGGGCTTGTTTTAAATGCCGTAAATGCCTTTTATTAAAGGTGAATTCTTGTAAAAACATTTCGCCTGTGGCGATATTCTGGTACCAAATTAAAGGAGAGAGACATGGCAAGCAAAACAGCTAAAATTATTTGGACAAAGATTGATGAGGCACCGGCGCTGGCGACCTATTCACTGTTGCCGATCGTACAGGCGTTCACCAAGGGGACGGGCGTTGATGTTGAGACCATCGATATCTCTTTGGCAGGTCGCATTCTCTCGAATTTCCCGGAAAACCTGACAGCCGAGCAAAAGGTTGTTGATAACCTCGCTATCCTGGGTGATCTAGTTAAAACGCCTGAAGCAAATATCATTAAGTTGCCGAATATCAGTGCTTCGGTTCCTCAACTCAAAGAGGCGATTGCCGAACTGCAAGCACAGGGTTACAAGGTGCCGGATTACCCGGAAGAGCCGCAGAATGATGTCGAGCAGGAGATCCAGTCGCGTTACGCCAAGTGTCTCGGTAGTGCGGTAAATCCCGTATTGCGCGAAGGGAACTCCGATCGCCGTGCGGCAGCCTCGGTCAAGGCTTTCGGGCAGAAAACTCCACATCGGATGATGAAGCCTTATCCGAGTGATTCGACGGCGCATGTTGTTAATATGACCAGTGGTGATTTCTACGGCAATGAGAAGTCGGTGACCGTTGCCAAGGGTGGTGATTTTACCATCGAACTGATCGGTAAGGACGGTAAATCTACAGTTTTGAAGGATGGTCTGACCTCGTTTGACGGTGAGATTCTCTCTTGCACCTTCATGAGTAAGAAGGCCCTTCGTGCGTTCTTTGTCGAGCAGATTGCCGAAGCTAAAAAACAGGGTATTCTGCTGTCGCTGCACCTTAAGGCAACCATGATGAAGGTCTCAGACCCGATCATGTTCGGGCATGCGGTTTCGGTCTATTTCGAAAAAGCCTTGACCAAGCATGCTGAAACCCTGGCTAAGATTGGTTTTAATCCCAATCAGGGTCTGGGCGATCTTTACTCTCGTCTTCCGGAGTTGCCCGAAGCGAAACAGGCCGAAATCAAGGCTGATATCGAGGCGGTCTATAAAGAGCAGCCCGAATTGGCGATGGTCAATTCAGCGAAGGGGATTACCAACCTGCATGTGCCGAATGATGTGATCATCGATGCTTCGATGCCGGTTGTCGTCCGTGATGGTGGCAAGATGTGGGGCCGTGATGATCAACTGCACGATACCAAGGCGATGATTCCCGATCGTTGCTACGCCGAATTTTATCAGGTCGCACTAGAAGATTGCAAAAAGAACGGTGCCTTTGATCCTGCGACCATGGGCAGTGTTGCCAACGTCGGTTTGATGGCGCAAAAAGCGGAAGAGTACGGTTCTCATCCGACCACATTTGAAATTCCTGCCGACGGTAGCGTACGTGTTCTTGATGCGGCTGGCGTTGTCATGATGGAGCACGCGGTTGAGGCTGGCGATATCTGGCGTATGTCGCGGGTCAAGGATATTCCGATTCAGGATTGGGTCAAACTGGCGGTAAATCGTGCCAAGGTGAGTGGTGAGCCGACGATTTTCTGGCTTGATCCGAAACGCGGTCATGATACCCAGATGATCGCTAAAGTCGAAAAGTACCTCAAGGATCATGATACGGGCGGTTTGGATATTCGTATCATGGCCCCCGTCGCAGCGATGGAGGTTTCCGTTGGGCGGGTGCGCAAGGGCGAGAATACCATCTCTGTCACCGGCAACGTGCTGCGTGACTATCTGACCGACCTTTTCCCGATTCTTGAATTAGGAACCAGCGCCCGCATGCTCTCTATTGTGCCTTTGCTGGCTGGTGGTGGCTTGTTTGAGACCGGCGCCGGTGGTTCTGCTCCCAAGCATGTTGAGCAGTTTCTCAAGGAAGGTCACCTGCGTTGAGATTCTCTTGGCGAATATTGTGCTCTGGTCCCCTCTTTTGAAATGATTGCGGCCAATACCGGCAGCGTGAAGGCCAAG
>JAKIUS010000268.1 GCA_021647445.1 Geopsychrobacter sp.
AAGAGACCGTAAAAGAGCTGCAGGAAAAGTTGGCCGAGCTTTGGAGGTATCTTTGACGTTCCTGCCAAGAAGGAACGTGTCGCTGAGCTCGAAGCTGAAATAGCCCGGCCCGGGTTTTGGGATATGGGCGATCAGGCTCAGGATCTGTTGCGTGAGCGCACCGAGCTGCAGAAGATCGTCGAGACCTGTGAAAATGCCCAGCAGCAGTTGGAGGATTCCGAGATCCTGATTGAACTCGGTGAAGAGACCGAAGATCAGGAATCACTCGATGAACTCAACACAGAATTACCACTGCTGGCGCGTCAGATTGAGCAGATGGAGTTTGCGCGCATGCTCTCCGGACCGCATGATGCGAACAACGCGACCTTAAGTATCAATGCCGGGGCCGGTGGCACCGAGGCGCAGGACTGGGCCGAAATGCTGTTGCGCATGTATCTGCGTTATTGTGAACGGCGCGGGTTCAAGACCGAAATGACCGAATATCAGGCCGGTGATGATGCCGGGCTTAAGAGTGCAACCTTCAGCGTCACGGGGGATTACGCCTACGGTTATCTGCGCGCCGAAAATGGCATTCATCGTCTGGTGCGGATTTCGCCCTTCGATTCGAGTGCGCGACGCCATACCTCATTCTGCTCGGTTTTCGTTTTTCCTGAACTCGATGATTCAATTGAGGTCGAAGTCGAGGACAAGGATATCAAGATCGACACCTTCCGCGCCAGTGGTGCCGGTGGCCAGCACATTAACAAGACCGACTCGGCGATCCGGATTACCCATGCTCCCAGCGGTATTGTCGTCTCCTGTCAGAATGAGCGCAGTCAGCATAAAAATAAGGCGACCGCGATGAAACAACTCAAGGCGCGTCTGTATGAGTTGGAGATGAGCAAGAAGGAAGAGGAAGCGGCAAGTTTTTCCGAGGATAAAAAAGAGATCGGTTGGGGGAGTCAAATCCGCAGTTACGTGTTGCATCCCTACCGAATGGTTAAGGATCATCGCACTAGCCATGAAGTTGGCAATGCCGATGCGGTGCTTGATGGTGATCTCGATGGCTTTATCGAGGCCTTTTTGCTGAGCGGGAAAAAATGAACGAATTGAAACGGCCCTGGCGGGAAGAGAACGTCAGGGCCATTTTTCTATAGGAAATTCTTGACGGATTGAAGCCGTTTCGGTTACATTCGCCGGTTAAAAATAAGGCTCAAATTTGAGGCCTGTCAGCTCAAGGAGATAGATGATGAATGACCCCGACATTCCTGTAGGATTAACCTTCGATGACGTGCTTCTGGTTCCCGCCCACTCTGAGGTGCTGCCCAAAGAAGCCGATCTGACCACCCGTTTGACCGAGACCATTACCTTGAATATTCCTCTGTTGTCGGCGGCGATGGATACGGTCACCGAATCGCGCACCGCCATCTGCATGGCGCGTGAAGGCGGGATGGGGATCATCCATAAAAATATGACACCGCACGAACAGGCACGTGCGATCGATCAGGTCAAAAAATCGGAGAGCGGCATGATCGTCGATCCGATTACCATGGAGCCGGATCAGAAGATTTTTGAAGCCCTTGCCGTCATGAAACGCTACCGCATCTCGGGGGTGCCGGTGACCAAAAACGGCAAGCTGGTCGGCATCATGACCAACCGCGATCTGCGCTTTGAGACCAATCTTGATCAGCCGATCGCCAACGTGATGACCAAGGAAAATTTGGTTACAGTGCCACCGGGTACCACCCTTGAAGAAGCCAAACATCACCTGCATGAGCATCGGATTGAAAAACTGTTGGTGGTCGATGACGATTATGAACTTAAGGGGCTGATTACCATTAAGGATATCGAGAAGGTACGTAAGTACCCGCATGCTTGTAAAGACACCTTCGGTCGTCTGCGGGTCGGGGCCGCCGTCGGGGTTGGTCCTGATCTGGAGGAGAGAACCGCTGCGCTGGTTGATGCCGGGGTCGATCTCATCGTGGTCGATACCGCCCATGGTCATTCTCAAGGGGTGCTCGATGCCGTCGCCAGGGTGCGCAAGGAGTATCCCGAACTGCAATTGATGGCCGGGAATATTGCCACAGGCAAGGCCGCCGCCGCCCTGATCGAGGCTGGTGTGAATGCGGTAAAAGTTGGTATTGGGCCGGGGTCGATCTGTACCACGCGCGTGGTGGCCGGGGTTGGTGTGCCACAGATTACCGCGATTCGTGACGTGGCCAAGGTCACTCACGCCGCCGGTATCCCGCTCATCGCCGATGGTGGCATCAAGTTCTCCGGAGATCTGCCCAAGGCGATCGCCGCCGGGGCTGATATCATCATGATCGGTTCTCTGTTTGCCGGGACCGAAGAGTCCCCCGGCGATACCATTCTCTATCAGGGCCGGACTTATAAGTCCTACCGTGGTATGGGGAGTATCGGCGCCATGAAGCAGGGGAGCAAGGACCGTTATTTTCAGAGTGATGAGAAGGATGTCAAACTGGTCCCCGAAGGGATTGAAGGGCGCGTTCCTTATCGCGGGCCCCTGTCGGACAATATCCACCAGTTGATGGGCGGCTTACGTGCCGGGATGGGCTACACCGGCTGTCGTACGATCAAGGATCTGCAAGAGAATGGTCAGTTCGTGCGCATCACCAATGCCGGCCTGCGAGAATCCCACGTTCATGATGTGACCATCACCCAGGAATCGCCGAACTATCGGTTGGAGCGGCAAAACTGATGGCCGATATCCATAGTGAAAAAATTCTGATTCTTGATTTTGGTTCTCAGTATACCCAGTTGATTGCGCGCCGGGTGCGGGAATCCCACGTCTACTGTGAACTGCACCCTTTTGATATGGGGATCGAAGAGATCAAGGCCTTTGGCGCCAGGGGGATTATTCTCTCCGGTGGGCCGAAATCGGTCTACGAAGAGGGCGCCCCGCAGATCGCCGAGGAGTTGTTTGAGCTGGGTGTGCCGGTTTTAGGCATCTGCTATGGCATGCAGCTTATGAGTCGTCACTTCGGCGGTCAGGTGATTGCCGCAGGCAAGCGCGAATACGGTCATGCCGAACTGCTGGCAGAAGGGGTCCCCGGTCCGTTGTTCGACGGTTTCTTTATTGAGGGAGCGAGTCCCGTTTGGATGAGTCATGGCGATCATGTCGAGACCCTGCCGCAGGGTTTCGAGCCTGTTGCCCACACTGTCAACGCACCGGTCTGTGCGATTCAGAATGTCGCTAAAAATCTCTATGGGGTACAGTTTCATCCCGAGGTTAATCACACTCCGCGTGGCGAGCAGTTACTCGATACCTTCGTGCGCCAGATCTGTGGCTGCAATGGCCAGTGGACGCCGGGCCAGATTGTCGAAGATGCCATCGTCCGTATCCGCGAGCGGGTTGGTGACGAAGAGGTGATCCTCGGTCTGTCAGGCGGGGTCGATTCTTCGGTCGCCGCCGCTCTGATCCATCGCGCCATTGGCGATCAGTTGACCTGTGTCTTTGTTGACAACGGGCTGCTGCGTCTCGGCGAGGGCGATCAGGTGATGACGACCTTCGGCGAGAGCCTTGGGGTTAAGGTGATCCGTGTTAATGCCGAAGAGCGTTTTCTTTCCAAGCTGGCCGGTGAGGCTGATCCGGAGAAGAAACGCAAGATTATCGGCAACCTGTTCGTCGATATCTTTGAGGAAGAGTCGAAGAAACTCGACAACGCCAAGTGGTTGGCGCAGGGTACCATCTACCCTGATGTTATCGAGTCGGCTGGCGCCAAGACTGGTAAGGCGCACAACATCAAGAGTCACCATAATGTCGGTGGCCTGCCCGACTATATGACCCTCCAGCTGCTTGAGCCCCTGCGTGAGATGTTCAAGGATGAGGTGCGTGCCGTCGGTGAAGAGCTCGGGTTACCGCACCGCATGGTCTGGCGGCATCCCTTCCCCGGACCGGGGTTGGGGGTGCGCATTCTCGGCGAAGTC